>JAKOSX010000295.1 GCA_029776595.1 Bacillota bacterium
GGCAGCAAATTGTTCCTGACCAGCTTCTTTGGTCAGAATGATGTCCAGGAATGCATCAATACGGGCAGGTTTTTCTGCTGCACTAGCACCCTGGTTGACGGGAATGATAGCGGTGACGAACAACAATGCAACTAACAGTCCCGCAACAATCCGTACATTCTTCTTCATTACAAACCCTCCTGTTTTTTTATATTTGCTTTTTTTACAAATCAAAAAAATGATTTGTAAAAACTTTAGATACCATTACACCAGATTATCCTTTAATAGCACCCAAGTTAACACCTTTCACAAAGTGTTTCTGGAGGAACGGATAAAGAATCATAACCGGAATAATGCTAACAATAATACAGGCATTTTGAACGGTTTGCGGATAGATTGTAAAAGTACCCCGTTGCAGAAAATCGTCGGTAAGAATTAATTCACGAAGACGAACTTGGAAGTTATGCAAGTCCGGATTGTTAATATAGATAATGAAGTTGAAAAAGGTATTCCAATAAGCCACCGCATAGAACAGACCAATAGCAGCCAAACCAGCCTTGGAAAGCGGCAATACCATTTTAGTATAAATCATCATCGGTGTACAACCGTCAATTTCAGCGGATTCCACAATACCCTGAGGAATTGTGGAGAAGAAATTCTTCAAAAGAATCAGGTTGTACGTATTACAGGTCATCGGTAAAATAACTGCCCATAACGTATTTAACAAACCGAGGCTTTTGATAACCAAGTAAGTCGGGATCATACCTCCGTGGAAAATCATGGTGATCAAAATAGCATATGTGAAAAAGTTTCTACCCGGCATTTCTTTTTGAGTTAAAACGTAAGCAGCCATGGATGAAATGGTCAGAGCCAAAAGCGTACCGACTACCGTCGTAAACACCGAAATCATGAAGGGACGGAACAAGCTCTCAGTCGATAAAATCAACTTATAAGCATCCAACGTCGCGACCCGCGGGAAAAACCGCAACTCATAGTTACCGGCTGCGTCAAATGAGTCGGACAAAACCTTCAAAATCGGAACAAGCATCGCTATACAAAGCAAAATTAAAAATATAGTGTTACAAATTACGAAGATCGCTCTTGCCCGGTAACCCTTGGCAAAGCTAAATTTATCGTACATTGTCGGGCCTCCCTTTACGATTATAAAATGCTTTCACCTTGAATGATCTTGCTCAATTTATTGGCTATGATAACAAGTGTAAAGGATAACACGGAGTTGAACAATCCTACAGCTGTTGCATAGTCAAAGTCAGCTTGAACTAAACCGGTCCGGTACGTATACGTCTGAATAACATCGGACACTTTATAAACCAACGGGTTTTGCATAACGAATACCGATTCGAACATATTAAAGATAGAAGAAAGATTCATGATAAACACAACTAAAATAGTGGTCCGAATGGTCGGTAAGGTAATGTACCAAACCTGTTTCAAACGGGAAGCACCGTCAATCCAGGCAGCTTCATACAATTCAGGGTCAGCCGCAGAAAGTGCAGCAAGGAAGATAATAGTGCCCCAACCGGTTTCCTTCCAGCGATAAATCATTAAGAAAATCGGTCTCCACCATTCTTCTTTGGCCAGGAAGTAAATGGGTTCTCCGCCGAAAGATTTAATAATCGAGTTGACAACGCCGGTTTGCGGCGACAAAATCATCGTAAAAATTGAAGCAACTACAACCCACGACAAAAAGTGAGGCAGATAAACAATGGTTTGCGTAAGCTTCTTAAAAGGACCGTTTTTAACTTCATTCAATAACAAAGACAAAACAACGGAACAGAACATTCCTAAGACAAGGTTAGTTCCACTGATCAACAACGTATTGATAAATGCCCGCCAAAACGATTCACTGGCGAATAACTCATAGAAATTTTCTAACCCTTTAAAATATTTGATACCGAAAATCCCATATTCATAAAAAGCAATCCGAATACCCCACAAAGGCAAATAATGAAACAGCACATAGATAATGAGTGCCGGGAGAAACATAAAGTAAAACGGCATATACTTTTTAACTAATAACATTTTTCTTGCCATCTTTGATTGTTGGGATCCTGGTTGTAATCCGGCAAGATTACTGTTTGCCATACTTTTCAAAAACCATCCGTCCTTTCCTGATTATAAATTTATACAGTTAAACCAGGTATATATATATATATATATATATTAGTTAAAAATTTTAAACCTCCTTCATTTTTTATTTTATTTTTCTTAAGAAAATCAAATAAAATTAAAAAGCCTTTCCAGTGAGATATTATAAAAATTGTGTTACGGCATCGTAAAGAGACATTTGCTTCAGGAGGATACATTATTTAAGATCACTGCCTGAAAACCCCGATTTATCAATAATATGCCCTCATGCCCCCTTTTATATCGTCTTGAAGACATCCGCTTTCGATGTAACGTTCTCTTTCACCGTTGTTAACAATTGGTATTTGGTTTCGTTTCCATCCGATGCGACACATCCTGCCGGATGTCATCTCAGAAGAATAATTTCCTTGACTTCCTCTACTGAATTATAGTACGATGGCACAAAAAAATATGCTTAAAGGTGTAATATACTGGTATGAAACCTACCATTCTGATTCAATCGATAGACACCCGTTTTTATAAAACTTTGTTCGCTTTGGCGCTACCGATTGCCCTTCAAAACCTGATAGCATCATCCCTGAATCTCATCGATACCATCATGATTAGCCAGCTGGGCCATAGACAGATCGCTGCCGTCGGATTGGCCAATCAGGTCTTCTTTCTTTTTAACCTTTTCTTATTCGGCGTCAACAGTGGTGCCGCCATCTTCACCGCACAATATTGGGGCATAAACGACCGCCCCAATATTCACCGGGTCTTGGGAATCAGTCTGGCCTCAGGCTTGTCCATCGCTTTGGTATTTACAGGGCTTTCATATGCCATTCCTGAAACATTACTCCGCTTCTTCACAGCCGATCCGGACGTCATCGCCTTGAGTAGCGACTATCTTAAAATCGTCGCCATCAGTTTCATTCCGACGATGATCACCTTTGCCTATGCGTCGGTTCTACGCAGCACAGGCCAGGTGGTTCTTCCGTTGAAGATCAACGGCCTTGCCATTCTTATTAATACATTTCTCAATTATCTTTTAATTTTCGGTAATTGGGGACTGCCCAGACTGGAAGTCACCGGAGCAGCCGTCGCCACGGTCATCGCCCGTATGGTGGAAGTTTCCGCCATTTTAATCACCGTTTACCGTAACAACCTGGTTCCGGCCGCATCCTGGCCCCAGTTGACAGCTATCTCGATACCGTTTGCGAAAAATTTCTTTCGGACAACCATCCCGGTAATCATGAATGAATCGCTCTGGGCCGGCGGCGTAACCATGTATACTGCCGTTTACGCCCGGATGGGAACGGAAATCATCGCCGCCATCAACATCTCCGGCACCGTCGAACGCATTGCCATGGTTCTCTTCTTTGGCATGGCCCAAGCCTGTGCCGTGATGGTCGGCCACAAAATCGGCGTAGGCGATAACGAAACGGCCTTCCGCTATGCAAAACGCTTTTCCATCTTAGGCCCATCCGTCGGTATTCTCATCGGAATATTGCTGATGGCACTGATCCCGTGGATTCTCTCCTTTTATCAGGTTGACAAGAAAGTTTTGAAACTGACCGCCACCATCATCACCATCTTTGCGTTGACCATTCCGGTCCGTATCTTTAATTTAATTTTGATTGTCGGCATTCTCCGAAGCGGCGGAGATACTCGCTTCAGCCTGATCATCGACACGGCAGGACTCTGGGTGATCGCCGTCCCCATGGTTTATGTCAGCGGCCTGGTTTGGAAATTCCCGGCTCACTGGGTCTACCTGATGACCGTTTCCGAAGAATGTTTCAAATTTATCCTGGGGTTCATCCGCTTCAGTTCCAAGCGGTGGATTCATAATCTGACCCATTCCTCGCTTTCATCCGAACGCATATAAAAGAAACCGCCGAAATTCGGCGGTTTTCTCCTGTCTTGCATTTTTGTTCTAGTTCCCGGTCCTAGGTCCTTAATTCTAGATCCTGGATTCTGGGTAATGGATGGAACGCGCAACGTTCCTACCTAAGCCTAGTACCCAGTCCTAGCACCTAATACCCAGCACCCGTACCGATATTTACTTATTGATCCGAATTTGTTCCGGTTTAACCCGGTTTCCGGCCATTTCCACATCATCCCGATCCATTTCGTTCAATTCCAAAAAGACCGGTGCATCTGCGGAAACTTGGCAGCCCTGGACAAAGCCCCGGGTCACCTTAGTCATTTGAATGACCGGTTGATCGGCCGGACCGTTAATCATCGAACACCGCGAAAATTCCACATTGTCGCAGCTCCTCGCTTCAAATGCCGGCCCCACATTGTTAATGACCTGGACATTGTTGAAGGAAATATTCTTCACATTGCAACAGAAGAAACCATGCTTCGCCATGGGCTCCAGAAAACTCATCATGGGCGGCACGGCCGGCTCGGGATCGTCCGCCAAATGGACTGAGATATTATCGAAAGTGATATCTTCGATGGGCATCTCCGGCAAACCATAGAAGAATCCCGCAGACGCCGCCACCTCCCGTGCGGTAATGTTGCTAAAATGCAATCTCCGGAAAATTGGCGTCTTTTCTGTAACCGGATGGGGATTTTTATCCCAAACGTACTCCTCTTTGCCTCCCGGGCCGCAGAAATAAAACATACCCATAACAAACGGCGTAATCACATTCTTCATAATAATATTGGTGACCCGGATGTCTTCCACCAATCCGCCGCGACCCCGACGGGTTTTAAGACGGATGCCCCGGTCAGTTCCTTCGAAAACGCAGTTGGAAATGACCACATTCCGCACGCCGCCGCTCATTTCGCTCCCGATCACCACACCGCCGTGGCCATGAACCATGGTGCAATTGGTGATGGTAATATTCTCGCAGGGAATCCGTTCCGAACATTCTTCGGTCCCGGACTTGAGAGTAATACAATCATCTCCCACATCCACATGGCAATTGGAGATATGTACGTTTTGACAGGATTCCGGGTTAATACCGTCGGTATTCGGCGAATCCGCCGGATTTTTAATGGTAATCTTGTCGACAGTCAGGTTTTGACAGTTAATCGGATTGATGGTCCAAGCCGGAGAGTTAATCATTGTCAGCCCTTCAATTAAAATATTCTTGGACTGGCTGAAGCTGATCAAACGGGGACGTGGGTATTCCAAATTTTTGGCACGAAATTCTTTCCACCAGAATTCGCCCTGGCCGTCCAAGATACCCCGGCCCGTGACCGAAATATTTTCCGCATCTTCTCCGAAGATCATCGGCGAGTAGACCAAACGGTCCACCCCTTCCCAACGGGATTTGACCAACGGATAATCGGCAATGTTCTGGCTGAACCGAATGATGGCGCCGGAGTCCAGATGCAGATTGATATGGCTCTTTAACACAATCGGACCCGTCAGATAAACTCCTGCCGGAACATAAACCGTTCCTCCCCCTTGGCTGGCAGCAGCCTCTATTGCAGCCGCAAACGCTTTGGTGGACAGCGTCCGGCCGTCCGGGACCGCTCCGAACTCGGTTACATTAAAAATGGTCGATTTCACCTGATTACTCATTAAACTATCCTCCCATGACATCAAGGAATTATCTATAATTTCAGTATGTTATTATTCGGGCTGAATCTCTAAAATCCTTCCTTCAAACCTAAGAAAAAAAGAAAACGACCCTTGGGTCGTTCCGAAAGTCTCTGGACATTCCCTATGTTGTCACTGTGCCGAAGCGTCAGACCGTTTGAGGAGATATTCCCAGGCCTGAATCGCCGCCTTGGCCCCTTCGCCCGCAGCAATGATAATCTGTTTTTCCGGCACCGAAGAAACATCGCCGGCAGCAAACAATCCGGGAATATTAGTCCGGCATAAGCAGTCAACCATAATCTCCTGCAATTCATTGCGTTCCACCGTGTCGTCAACAAAGTCCGTATTCGGAATCAAGCCGATCTCCACAAAAACGCCTTGTACCGGAACTTCAAACCGCTCTTTGGTATCAACGCGTTCCACCGTCACTTTTTCCACTGCCTGACCTCCCTTGATTTCCACGACGGTATGCCCCAGATATGTCTTGATTTTTCCTTCACGCTGCAACCGTTCCACCAGAATCGCATCGGCCGTCAAATTCGACAACAGAGAGAATAAATGGATCTCCGAAGCATAATGGGCCAAATCCAATGCAGACTTAACCGCCGAATTTCCTCCGCCGACCACCGCCACAGGAACGCCGCGGAATAAAGGGCCGTCACAGGTGGAACAGTAACTCACCCCTTTGTTGCGAAATTCCTCTTCTCCCGGGACATTAAGGGTTTTCGGCCTTTTCCCGGAACAAATGATCGCTGTTTTGCCGGTAATGGTTTCCTCCGATTCGGTTCGGATAAAAAACAACTCTCCTTCTTTTTTCAGACTGCGGACCGCTGTAAGTTTCACCATGACCCGGTGTTCTTTCACCTGTTCTTCAAACTTCCGCACCAGCGACTGGCCGTCGATCTCCCCAAAACCCATATAATTTTCAATATCATTGGTCCAATTAACTTGGCCGCCGATATCTTCGCTGACGATCACGGTTTTTAACCCTTTCCGGATGGCAAAGACGCCGGCGGTCATTCCTGCCGGGCCGGCCCCAATAATCACCAGATCATAGACTTCCATGGCTGCCACCTGCGCTGTTACTGTAAAATACGGTCAATTTGGTCCGGATTAAAGCCGACGACATACTGGTCTCCCTTGGTCAATACCGGGACGCTGCGTTGTCCGGTCAGTTCCACCATTTTCATGGCCGAATCATAATCCGTCGACACATCGACCTCATTAAAGTCGACTCCCTTTTCCTTCAAATAATTCTTCAGGCGCGTACACCACGGGCAAGTCGGCGTTGTATAAACCGTCACGTCACTCATGAGAACCCTCCTCATTTTTGGAATACTTTTAGTCTCTCCTGCTTTTATGCTGTTATGCCATTTTATTTCTCAATCCTCTGATGGGCCATACCACCGGGCCCATTCCGTATATCCCTCGGACGGAGAGATGCGGATCGCTTCCGTCCATGGTTCTTTCATCCGATACAGTTGAAACTGCCTGCCTTCCCGGTTGGAAAGAAAGATCAGTTCCTTGCCGGACGGATCGATTTTGGGAAAATAGTTTTCGGAATGATGGTGGAACAGAACCATGGAACGATGGTTCTTCAAATCATATTGTATCACATTGCTCTGGGAAGGTACCCCATAAGGCAATGTGCTGAAATACAGATAATTGCTGCTGGCATCCCAATCGGGGACGAACCTCTCCGAATCCGAACTGTTAAAATAATATTTGGGAAACACGCTGTCATGAACCATTTCCAGTTTGGGTTTTTCCTGAGAACAGTCGACCACATACAGCGAATAAAACCCTCCCGGTTCATTCCATGGCTTGGCGAAAAAGGCCACTTTCAGGGAGTCGGGCGACCATACGGGAGCTTCCGGCAGTAACGTCATGGAGCGGGGTAAAACCCAGCGTTGTTCTTTTCCCTCCCGAATGATCAACTCTAAACGGCCCAACGCAGACCTCTGTACCGTTGCGCTACGGGCTTGATCACCGCTGGTGACGATGAGTTTTGAAAGGTAATTCCCGGAATTCCCCGACCATGAACCGGGAGGAATCCGGCGCACATTGCCGTCGGTAAAATCGAGCGCATAATAATTAGCTTGATCATTGAAAACGCCGATGACCAAAGCCTGGTCAGGCCCGTCGGGCATAACTGACAGATAAATGTCCGGTTCCTTAAATGCAGCCCAATGCTTTGTTTGTCCCTTTTTCCAGTCATATTCGTACACATGGCTTCCGGCGGTAAACAGTAGGCGGCTTTTTCCCAGATAGACGTGGAGTTCCTTATCGGAAAAATGGATTTGGCGAAGGTTTTTTCCGTCGGCATCGGATATATATAAACTTCTACCCGCATCCGTTTTTTGTATGAAAACTATCCAAGCCCCGTGAGATTTTGCCAAACCGCTCCCGCCAAAGAGAACGAGAGCAAACCCCAGCCAAAGCATGAACAGACCTATCCGGTTCCTCATCACGCCACCTCATTTCATATACCATCCATTCGCCAAAACCGACGGCTATCCTTTCCGCAGAAACGCTTCAGGCGATAAAAAAAACTGGAAACCCAGTTTTTCATCCATAGATAGTACCTTTACTTTTTTACGGCCATGACGATCCGGTCGATGCCGCTGAGATCGGCCCGGCCTTCCCAGACAAAGCCATGTTCTTCGCAGATCCGGCCCACCGCCTCCTGTTGACCGAAACCATGTTCCAATGCGAGAACTCCCCCGGATTTCAAGCAACGGGCGGCTTGGGGAATCAACCGGCGATAGACTTCCAACCCGTCAACGCCCCCGTCCAAAGCCAGCAACGGTTCTTTTCGCACTTCCGGCTGTAAAACGGCGATCTCGTCCCGGGGAATATACGGCGGATTGGAGACAATGACATCCACGACAGTCCCTTCGGCCAATATCGCTTCCAACAAATCGCTGCGACAGAAACGGATCCGGTCCGCCACTTCCAGCCGGGCCGCATTCCGTTCGGCCACGGCCAAAGCATCGTCGGAAATGTCCAATGCCGTCCAACGACTCCCCGAAAGCAGTTTGGCCAAAGCCACGGCAATCACTCCGCTCCCGGTGCCGACATCGATACCCACCGGTTCCCCGGCGGAACGGAACCGGTCCACCACCGCTTCCACCAGCAATTCGGTTTCGGGCCGGGGAATCAGCACTGCCGGATTAACTTCAAAATCCCAGCTTAAAAAGGCTTTCTTTCCGGAAAGGTACGCCAAGGGATATCCCTGCACCCTTCGGAGAATAATCTCCCGGTAAGCCTGTACTTCCGCCGGCTCCAAAGGCCGGTCCCAATCGGAGTACAGCTTCACCCGCGGCAGATCGAGTACTGCCATCAGCATCAGATCAGCCTCAAGTCTGGGATTGGGGATACCTTTTCCGGCCAAATAAGGCACAGTTTTTTGGATAATCGTCCCAATGGTCCATTTAACGGTCGACATTTTTCAACCGCTCCGCTTGATCCGTCGTAATTAAGGGTTCGATCACCTCATCCAGGTTCCCGTCGATGATGGAGTCCAGATGATATAAAGTAAGATTAATCCGGTGATCCGTGAGCCGGTTTTGGGGGAAATTGTAGGTACGGATCCGTTCGCTCCGGTCTCCCGACCCTATCATGCTTTTGCGGGCCTGCGCCTGCTCTTCCAATTGCTCCCTCTGCAATTTGTCGAGGAGCCGGGCACGTAATACTTTCATCGCCTTCTCCCTATTCTTCAGTTGGGACTTCTCATCCTGGCAAGTGACCACCAATCCGGTGGGCAGATGGGTGATCCGCACCGCCGAATCCGTGGTATTGACGCTTTGTCCGCCATGGCCCGTGGAACGGTAAACATCCACCCGGATATCATTGGGGTTGATCTCCACATCCACTTCTTCCGCTTCGACCAAGATAGCCACCGTTGCTGCAGAAGTATGGATCCGACCTCCGGCTTCCGTCTCCGGGACCCGCTGCACCCGGTGAACACCGCTTTCAAATTTCAAGCGGCTGTAAACGCCGTTCCCTTCCACCGTAAAGATAATTTCTTTAAATCCGCCCAAATCCGATTCGCTGGCGCTTAAAATCTCCACTTTCCAGCCTTTACTTTCGGCATAGCGGGTATACATCCGGAACAGGTCGCCCGCAAAAAGGGCTGCCTCTTCGCCTCCGGTCCCTGCCCGGATTTCGACAATCACGTTTTTCTCATCGTTGGGATCCTTGGGCAACAAGAGAATCTTCAAGCGTTCGGCCAAACGTTTCTCTTCCTCTTCCAATATGCCGATTTCTTCCCGAAGCATGGCGGCGGCGTCACCCGACTCCTCCCGCAACATCTCTTTGGCGGTTGCCAAATCATCCAGGACCCGTTGATATTGTTGATACGTCTCCACCAACTCACTCAATGAAGCATGAGCTTTGGCCAACCGTTGATAGGTTGCCTGATCGGCAATAATGGCCGGATCGCTCAATTGCGCGCTCAATTCATGGTATTTTTCTTCAACCGAAGCCAATTTGTCCAGCATGCGACTCCCTCTGTAACACAACTTCTGTCATATTATTATTGGTTATATTATTCGGCGCTCACCTCAACGGTTTCCGCCGCATAAATCTTGCCGCCGACAATGACCGGCGCCTCTTCTTTCAATACCGCAATCAACGAATGAATCGCCACTTCCAGTTGTTGATCGTCCGGCTCCCGGGTAGTCACCTTTTGCAGCCACATCCCCGGTAAACTTAACCATCGCCACAGGAAAAAATCCTGATGTTTACCGGTAAACTTAATAATCTCATAGGAAATCCCGGCCACCACCGGCAACAGCAATATCCGGCTGCCTAAACGCATCCAAACGGTCTCGTATTTCAAGAACGAAAACATCACCGCGCTGACGATCACGACAAACAAGAGAAAACTGGTTCCGCACCGCGGATGGAAAGTGGTAAAGCGGCGGGCATTCTCCACTGTCAGCTCCTGCTTGGCCTCGAAAGTATTGATCACCTTATGTTCGGCACCGTGATAAGCAAAAACCCTTTGAATATCTTTCATAAAAGAGATGGTGTACACATAAAGAAACAGAATCAACATCCTCAGGATGCTTTCAACGACGTTTCCCCAGACAAACCCCGGTAAATACTTATTCATCAGCATCCGGCCGAACAGGGGCAACACCACAAAAAGGAGCACGGTCATGACCAGGGCAAAGGCGATCATCAGTCCGGTTTCCACCGGTGTCAGCTTGGATTCCTCTTCGCTTTCCAAGAATTGATCCGCCGAAAACAGCAAGGCCCTCATTCCGATGACAAAGGATTCGCCGAGAGCAATAACTCCACGTATGAACGGCCATTTCAGGAATTTATATTTGGTTGTGACGGAACTCAAGCGATCTTTTTTGATCACAATTTCGCCTTTGGCATTGCGCACCGCGATGGCCAGATACTCCCGGCCTCGCATCATCACGCCCTCGATCACTGCCTGGCCGCCATATTGAAAATCAGGCTGTTTCATCATTCACCTCGTTATGTTCATTCATAATTATGCCGGAACCATTCATCCGGTATAATAAATCAAACGAAGGTTCGCCGAATTAATTCCCAAAATATCAGATTATATATAGCAAAAACGAGGATAAAATCCTCGCTTGCTGTTGCTACCCGGTAATTCCTTATTTTCCTTCAAGACGTTTCTTGAATTTGTCAACTTGTCCGCCGCTATCCACAATCCGTTGTTTCCCGGTAAAGAACGGATGACATTTGGAACAAATCTCAACCCGAATCTCTTTACGGGTGGAACCGGATTCAAACGTTTCTCCACAAGCACAAGTTACTTGAACTTTGTTATATTGCGGATGAATTCCTTCTTTCATAGTTTTCACCTCACAAACCTTCTCTACAGACTTTTTTAGTATAACACAAACCTGGAAGCCATGCAATAAATTATCATTCCGTTTTTGAGCGGGCAATGGTATAATTGCCGATCAACACATCGGGAAAGTTTTCCTTAAATGCCGCCAACCAGTCTGCCACCGAAACGATTTCGTCATCGGTCACCCGTTCTGCCAGCTTCTCCGGGTCAAGATTTAAATTCCGGAGTTGGACCTGTTTCACGCCGGTGGTATCCACCAATTCGTACAAAGCTTCCGTCTCCGCCGGCTGATTGGTAAAGCCCGGGAAATACAGGAGATTTAGCGCTGTCATCACGCCATGTTCGGCTGCATAGGCCAACGATTGCCGCACCGTTTCCAAAGAATACCCGCGAGGCCGGTGATACCAGCGATAATGCTCAGGGACGGCCGAAAACAAACTGACCCGGATGCTGTCAAGGCCGGCATCGACCAAATCCCGTATGGCCTCAAAATATCCGGCATTGGTATTGATATTGACGGTACCTTTCCGGGTACGGTCGCGGATGGCTCGGAGCGATTGGACCAGTAATTCCCGTTGCAAAGAAGGTTCGCCTTCACACCCCTGGCCGAAACTGACAATCCCTTCCGGTGCTTCTTCCAAATGCCGAACCGCCAAATCCGCCACTTCATCCACAGTAGGGATAAAATCGATCCGACTTTGGGGCGACGGGCAACACTCCGCCGCCTGCCACGAAATGCACCCCAGACAATCGGCATTACAGACGGGAGAAACAGGTATTCCTGCCTCCCAACGGCCGTAAAACATATTCTGAGCCGTCAGACAATGATATTCCAGAGCGCATTTGGCCAACTGTTTTAGGATGCGGTTCCCCGGAAACCGGGATTGTTTCTCGTGAATTAACCGGGGTAAATCGGAGGTATTGTAATAAACCGGATTCCATTTCAGTTCTTCATCGGTTTTAATGGCTGCCACTTTTAACTTGCCGTTGGCTGCGCCGACGGCCGTATACCCAAACAAGGGCAATTCCTGAAAGCGCTCCACTTCATAGGCAGGCGTCAACGCCCGGGTAAAACCCATCGGCAAAATGGCCGCCACCGCTGTCACCCCTTCGATGGCGCTGATTTCTTCCGCCGCTTCGTCGTACCCCAGCGGCAAACGGCCGGGCATGGCCAAAATATCCGCCCCAGCCGGCAGATCGATCCACGATGCGTCCGCAATCTCCACCTGAATTCCGTTGAAACCAACCGCCGTAAAATCCGCATCTTCGATCAATTTGCCATTCTCATCGATATAGACCAGATTTACTTTGTTTCCCATGATTACTCCACATTTTCTTTTAAGTTAAAAAAGTTCACAGTTCACAGTAATTCTTGGGTCCTGGGTCCCAGGTTCTAGGTTATGGAAGAAACACTAACGCGTTCCTACCTCAAACCAGTACCTGGCATCTAACACCTGGAACCCGATGCCTTTTTCCCTTTACACTTTGGAACTGTCAACTGCCACACTGTCAACTGTCAACGATATTCAAAGCTTCTGTCTCCTGTATTCTGTCTTCTCAGTATTCGTTATAACACCTCAAAATACCAACTCTTCAAATATTCCGTTTCCGGGACACCAACTAGGATGGGATGATCCGGGCCTTGGGTCCTTCGCTCCAGCAGCCGGATTTGGCGTTTAGCATCCACCGCGGCACTGTTAATGATCTCCCAAAACAGTTCGTTATTCATATGATGGGAACAGGAGCAGGTGACCAGGATCCCGCCGGGAGGCAGCATCTTCAACGCCCTAAGATTGATTTCTTTATAGCCCCGGACCGCCCGGTCCACGGTTTGCTTGCTTTTGGTAAAAGCCGGCGGGTCAAGAATGATGAGATCGAATTCCGACTGACGGGCCTCTTCATCCCGTAAAAAATCGAAGACATTGGCCGTCTTAAAGCGGCAAATATCTCCCAAACCATTCAAATCCGCATTTTGAGCCGCCAGTGTTACGGCATCATCGGAAATATCCACACCCAATACGGATTGAGCTCCATACGCCGCCGCATGGACGGCAAAACTCCCCACATGACAGAAACAGTCCAACACTTTGCGTCCGGATACATATGATCGCAACGCCGCCCGGTTCGCCGACTGATCCAAAAAATAACCGGTTTTCTGCCCCTCAAGCAAGTCCACCCGAAACTTCAACCCATTGTCACGAATCTCGATCGGCCCC
The DNA here is from genome assembly GCA_029776595.1 of Bacillota bacterium. Lineage (GTDB taxonomy): Bacteria > Bacillota > UBA4882 > UBA8346 > UBA8346 > JAKOSX01. Next base: position 13,679 of record JAKOSX010000295.1, read on the forward strand.
GACGGCACCTTCCCGTAGATGCACCCGGTGCATTCCGGCAATTCTTCCAAGCGGCGGGCAGACGTATCACTCCGTTCAATGATGGCTTTAGGTTGGCAGAGTTCTGCAAGAAGCTGAATAATGGTCTCGCGGTGAACATCCATTCCCTTGGTTAAAAACTGGACCACCAGATAATCTTCAAAGCGGTCCACGATCAAACCGGGCAATAAATCGCCTTCACCGTATACCAACCGGTAACTGGTGGCTTCCGGCCTCATCCGTTTTCGATAGGCCAATGCGGCTTCCAGCCGTTTTCGAAAGAAAGCACGGTCAATGGGCTCCCTCTCTTTGCTCAGGATCCTGACGGCAATTTGCGAGGCCTGATTGTAATATCCCATTCCCAAAAAACGGCCCCGGTTGTCCAGGACTTCCACCACATCCCCGGATTTGACTCCGATGCCGATGATTCCGATTTCTCCCTGATAAACCCAGAGATGCCCCATCCGCACCCGTTTGTCTTTGCCCGGTTTTAAAATAACCTGATTCATAAATAACCTCCAATGATGTTTGACGTATATTTAGGCATGAGGCAAGAGCCGAAAGTATAGTTGACAGTTTGCAGTTGACAGTATACAGTTCTTTCTTTTAGTACACAGCGCACAGCTTCATCCTGATATTCAAAACTTCTGTCTTCTGTCTTCTTGCCTGCCAATACTACGCGTGCCTCACGCCCCTCAGCTCACGCCTTGCCTAAAATCGCCTTTGCTGCGATCATCCCGGATATGGAGGCCTGCATCAACCCCCGCGTCACCCCGGCACCGTCGCCGACCGCATATAGATTGGCAATTTCTGTTTCCAAATGGGCGTTTAATTTCAAGCGGGAAGAGTAAAATTTCACTTCAACTCCATACAATAACGTATTGCGGGAATTCACTCCCGGAGCAATCTGATCCAATGCTTTTAACATTTCCATCAGCGCCAGCAGATGCCGGTAGGGCAAAACCAAACTCAGATCGCCCGGCGTTGCCTCTTCCAAGGTGGGACGGACCAGCCCTTTGGCGATGCGCTCTTTGGTGGAGCGGCGGCCGTTTTGCAGATCGCCCAGCCGCTGCACAATGACGCCGCCTCCAAGCAAATTGGCAAGTCCGGCAATATATCGTCCGTAAGCAATGGGCTCGTGGAAGGGCTGGGTAAAGGTTTTGCTGACCAAGAGCGCAAAATTGGTATTGGACGTCTTCCGCTCCGCATGGCTGTGACCGTTCA
>JAKOSX010000296.1 GCA_029776595.1 Bacillota bacterium
AAACCTCAGCATGATTTGGGGTTCCAACATTCCTCCGAGCTCAAAATGGTGATGTAGGGGGCTCATGCGGAATACCCGTTTTCCCGTGGTCTTATAGGAAATAACCTGGATGATCACTGACAAGGTTTCGGCCACAAAAACCCCGCCGATAATCGGCAAATACAAGCTGGTCCGGGTGAACAACGCCAAAGCACCTAAGGCCGCGCCCAGAGCCAACGAGCCGGTATCCCCCATAAAGACCTGCGCAGGCGGTCCGTTAAACCAGATAAACCCGGCACACGCTCCGGCCAGGGAGACAGCGAAGATCGCCATCTCGTAATACCCCTGCAAAAAAGCTAATACCGCAAATGCTAAAAGACTGATGGCCGTCGTCCCGGCAGACAGACCGTCCAATCCGTCGGTGAGATTGACGGCATTGGAAGCGGCCACCATGATGAAAGTGGCGTAAATCACAAACAACGGATTGCCCCATTCAAAACTGGGGAAGATCAGTTTCAGTTTGGAAAAAGGCACCCATTGGGTCATCACCTGCGGATCCTGCAGCATAAAAATGGAGGCAATGGCCGCAATGGCAATCTGGGCCAATAATTTCTGGCGGGCCTTTAAACCCAATGATTTTTTGGTGAGAATGATGATCATATCGTCGATGAAACCCACCAACCCAAAGCCGAGGGTCACAAAAAGCAGCCAATAGACCTCCTTACTGAAAGGACGGGCCACCAACAACCCGGACACCATGGCAATAAAGATCAAAATGCCTCCCATGGTCGGCGTCCCGGCTTTCTTTTGGTGGGATTTGGGACCGTCATCCCGGATGCTTTGGCCGAACTTCAACTGATGCAAAATCCGGATGATCGGCGGCCCGACAATAAGCGAAATAATGAACGAAGTCAAAGCGGTGAAAATGAGTACGACGTAATTTGCCATTACTTGTTGGCCTCCTCCTCTGTCAGCGCGGCGACAATCTCTTCCATCTTCATTCCCCGTGATCCTTTCACCAACACCACGTCGCCCGGCCGGATCACCTCCTGCAGTTTGGCGATTAACTGGGCTTTAGCGTTAAAATATCCGGACCGTCCCTCGCTTTCCCCGAAACCTTCAACATATGCCCGTCCCAGATCACCGTAGGCATACAAATGGTCGATCCCCTTTATCCGGGCGTATTCGCCCATTTGGCGATGGATCTGCCGGGAGTCGGGGCCCAATTCGAGCATATCGGCTAACACGGCGATCTTCCGTTGCCCCATGGCCATACCGGCCAATACGTCCAAAGCGGCCGTCATCGATGAAGGGCTGGCATTGTATGTATCATCGATAATCCTGTATCCCCGGGTTTCATAAATTTTCAACCGTTTGCCGGTCAGTTGCGGTTGGGCCAAACCCTTTTGTATAGCTTCCACCGTCACGCCTATTTCCAAAGCCGCCGCAACCGCCGCCAAAGCATTATAGACATTATGCCGTCCCGGAATGGACAGCGCCACGTCAAAGCCGGTCTCATGGGCCT
>JAKOSX010000031.1 GCA_029776595.1 Bacillota bacterium
CGAGAACCAGACGAAAAGTCGGATTTTCTGCGAACAATCCGTTCTTAATGATTTTCCCAAAATTCATTGCTGACTTCCACCCCCGCTTTCTGGTACCTGCAAACGGTAAAATCCGAAGACTTGATTGATGCCCCGGAGAACGGCACGGGAAGAGATGGTCGCTCCGGTCACGGCATCCACCTTACCGCCGTCTTTGGTCACCTTCAAGTCTTGGCCTTTGCTGTTATAAATCGCCGGCTGTTCAATAAATTCCGGATTGACGATATTGGTTCCCAAACCCGGAGTTTCCGATTGAGAAAGAATAATGACTTTGGCCAATTTTCCGCCGGGCTCGATACCTACCAACATTTCAATGTTGCTGCTGTAACCGCGGGGCGATACTTTGCAGACCCAACCGACAGGCCTATCCCCGTCATATCCGACTTTCACTGCGATAATATCGGGAAGATCCGGATTGGATTTGGCCGCCTCCAACAGACGGGTATCTTCTTTAAAGGATTTGGCCTGCGGTAATGCTTGTTGATAGGCTGCAGACTCCGCCTGAATTTTATAGGCCTGAATCTTCGGTTCGGTAAAGGAATCCACCAACGACAGCAATCCGGCTGCCACCGCGCCGATCACTGCCAACACGATCATCAACCGTAAATAATCACGCATGGGCCTTCACCTCCCCAAACCGTTTGGGCACTGTAAGCCGATCCAACAACGGTGTCACGGCGTTCATGATCAGGATGGAGTAACATACGCCTTCCGGGTAACCGCCGAAGATCCGGATTAACATGGTGATTACGCCGCAACCGATCCCAAAATAAATTCGGCCTTTCTTGGTTACCGGAGAAGTGACCCAGTCCGTAGCCATGAAAAACGCACCCAGGAAAATACCTCCGGCTAATACCTGGAATATGGGGTCTTTCTGGAAGACCAGCGACAACACAAACACCGTCCCAAGGAAGGATACCGGGATCCGCCAGTCAATCACTTTGGTTACAATCAGATACAAACCGCCGATCAAAAGCAATACCGCGGAAGTTTCACCGAGAGACCCGGAAATGTTCCCCCAGAGCAAATTGGCATAAGGAATCTCCAGATTGAGGGTTTTCAACATGCCCATCTTCTCCAAATTGAGGGCCGTTGCCCCGGAAACGGCATCCACTTGGTTTCCGGCCCAGCCCAGCGCCTTGGACGGCCAGGACCAGGTAGTCATGGCAACCGGCCAGGAAGCGAGCAGGAAAGCCCGCCCAATGAGGGCCGGATTGAACATGTTGTACCCCAATCCGCCGAAAATATGTTTACCGAGGCCGATGGAGACCACCGCACCGACGGCAATCATCCACCAGGGAAGCTCGGGAGTAACGGTTAACGCCAGTAACAGCCCGGTCAACGCCGCGCTGCCGTCATAAACGGTCACCGGTTTTTTCAATGCTTTTTGAATCGTATATTCCGTAGCCACTGCGAATACCATCGAACATACGATTAAGCCCAATGCTTTGAATCCGAAAGCAATGACAGAAAATAAGGTGGCAGGCAACAAGGCGAGCATCACCATCTTCATTGCCTTTTCGGTCGTAATGACATCTTTGATATGAGGAGCTGGTGAAACTACAACCTGGGTATCCAGCATCTCATCCTCTCCTTTCGATGAATACCTACGGGTGATTGAAAATGAATTTAACTGTTTTTCCGCTTCTGAGCGGCAATCTTCGCCTTGGCATACTTGATGGTCTGGACGATGGGCCGGCTGGCCGGACAAACAAAAGTGCAAGAACCGCATTCACGGCAGTCCATAATGCCAAGGCTTTCGGCCTGCGCCAGATCGCCGGCTTCAATGGCGCATCCGATCAGGCACGGCATCAGATTATACGGACAAACATCCACACACCGGGCACAGCGGACGCAGGGAGAACTCTCCAGCAATTTGATTTGGCCCCGATCTTGTACCAATACGCCTGATGTCGTTTTAATCACCGGAAGGTCCAACCGGTATTGGGCTGGCCCGGTCATCGGCCCGCCCAAGACGATGCGTCCCGGCGTCCCGGTAAACCCTTCGCAATAGTCCACCAGTTCGCTCACTGACGTACCCAACCGCACCCGGAGATTTTGCGGGTTTTTAACCGCTCCGGTTACCGTCACAATCCGGCTGATAAGGGGCTTCCCTTCCAAAATGGCTTCAGCCAATGTTACCGCTGTGGCGATATTGTTGACCACGATTCCCACATCAACGGGCAGCCCGCCTGCAGGAACCACTTTCCCGGTAATGGCATGAATCAGCATCTTTTCTTCGCCCTGAGGATATTTCACTTCAAGAGGCACAATTTTGATCCGGGGATCGGAAGCTGCGGCCTTCGTCAGGATTTCGATGGCATCGGGTTTATTGACTTCGATGCCGATATAGCCGTCGTCCGTACCGGCGGCCTTCATCATGGCCTGCAAGCCCAAGATCACCTTTTCCGGTTCCTCCACCATCAACCGGTGATCACAGGTTAAGTACGGTTCACATTCTGCACCGTTCAAAATCACGGTTTCGATCTTTTTCCCCTCGGGCGGGTAATATTTCACATGGGTCGGAAACCCGGCACCGCCCATGCCAACCAAACCAATATCTTGCATCAACTGTTTCAATTCGTCGCCGGACAAGGCGTCCAATTCTTTGCCTGCCGCGAAAGAAGTGGCGCCACTGCCGTCATTTTCGATGGTTACGGCCATGACATTGCGGCCGCCCGGATGAGGCATAGGCCCGACCGCAGTCACTTTCCCGGCAATACTGGCATGGACCGAAGCCGACACAAAACCTTTGGCTTTGGCAACCACGTCGCCGATCTTTACCTCATCGCCAACTTGGACGCAGACTTCAGCCGGCGCACCGATATGTTGTTGAACCGGTAAAATGACTTGTTTCGGTTCAGGCATATCCACTATCGGTTTGGAAGCCGTCGCTTCTTTATGATAATGGAGATGAACGCCTCCCTGAAAGGTTTTAGCTCGCATTTTGTCACCTCACACATGATATACTATCCAAAACTCCACATACTAATATAACGTATTCCGTTATGCGGAACAAGCATTTTTTGTTACATAAGGTTCACAGAAAAATGATAAATTTTTCAAAATCTTTGTTTGACAGGCAATTTTCGCAATTATTGTTATTAAAATAACAAAGATTTTTTAAGAAAATCAAAAAAATATACGCCCAATTTTTCATATTGGGCGTTTTTTGAACAATACCGGGTTAAATCATTTCCTTAATCAACGGCTCCGGACGGACCGGTTGCGCCGCCAGATGAATGCACGTCTTGAGTCGTTTTTTGGCAATGGCTGCATCCGCTTCGCTCCGTGCATGAATTTCGGCCACCACGTCGCCGGGCTTGAGATAGGTCCCGATTTTCGGGAAAAACCTCACCCCAACCTCGGGATGGATCCGATCTTCCAGCCGGTTACGGCCGGCTCCCAAGCCCATGGCGATCAACCCCAACTCCCGACAATCGATGCGTTCCACCCAGCCTTCGTCCTCCGCCGTTACCGGCCGGACCACCCGGGCTTGAGCGAAGAGGGAATAATCCCGTACGATCTTCGGATTGCCTCCTTGGGCCGCCACCCATTGCGTAAATTTCGTTAAGGCGTTTCCATTGGATAACGCTTGACGGACCATAGTTTCGCCGGTCTCCGGATCATCGGCAAGGCCTGCCATGGCCACCATCAATCCGGCCAGTTTCAGACTGATCTCGGTAAGGTCCGAGGGCCCGTTCCCTTTCAACGTCTCCACGGCCTCCACCACTTCCAGGCTGTTACCGACGGCATATCCCAAGGGTTGCTCCATGGACGTCAGGAGCGCCCGGAAACGCCGTCCCGCCCGGTTGCCAATCTCCACCATGGTCTCGGCCAACCGCCGGGCATCCTCGATATTTTTCATAAAAGCGCCGTCTCCGTATTTCACATCAAGCACGACGGCATCCGCTCCGGAGGCCAGTTTCTTCGAAACGATACTGCCGGCGATCAAAGGAATACTTTCGATGGTGGCCGTCAGATCCCGTAAAGCATATAATTTTTTGTCCGCAGGGACCAGGTTGGCAGTCTGCCCTGCTAAAACGATGCCGATCTCCGCCGCTTGTTTTAAAAACTGTTCCCGGGAGAGGGTTACGGAAAAACCGGGAATGGACTCCAGCTTATCCAAAGTCCCTCCGGTATGGCCCAATCCTCGTCCCGACATCTTGGCCACCGGAACGCCGCAAGCAGCCACTAGCGGCAATACCACCAAAGAGGTCTTATCCCCCACCCCACCGGTACTGTGTTTATCCACCTTAATCCCGGGGATGGACGAAAGATCCACCGTATCGCCGGACTCCACCATCGCCAGCGTCAGCGCGGTGGCCTCTTCGAAATTCATTCCTTGAAAGAATACCGCCATACACCAGGCGCTCATCTGATAATCCGGAATATCTCCCCGGACATATCCGTCGATAAGATATCGGATTTCATCCGCAGTTAATGCTTGCCCTTGACGCTTCTTCCAGATCAAATCATATACCCGCATGGCTTAACACCTCGGTTTTCATACCAAAATTCGATGCATTTTCATTAAAGCCGGCATAACCGCCATAGACGACACTTCTTCAAATCTCAAAAGCTTTGCCCACCGGCCATTTCCCCAGGTCGAACCATTGGGATAAAGTTGCCGCCACATCGGCAAAAGTTTCTCTGATGCCTAAATTGACATTTTCGGGCAAACCGGGCCCAATCACCAATAACAGAGTATACTCCCGGGAATGATCGGTACTGGCGGTAGTCGGGTCGCCGCCATGATCGCCGGTGAAAATCATTACGTCGCCTTCCCGCAATTTGCCCACATTTTCACCCAGCCAGTCATCGACAGCTTTCAAGGCTTTGGCAAATCCAACCACGTCATTGCGATGGCCGTAAATCATATCAAAATCAATGCAGTTGGCGAAGACCAATCCCCGAAAATCCCGGTCCAGCAATTCGCTGACAAACGCCAATGTTTCCTGATTATTGTGGGTGTGGTTGGAGTCCGTCAATCCCCGGTTATTGAAAATATCTTCAATTTTGCCCACACCATATACCGTGTATCCGGCTTCTTTCATCCGGTCAAGGATGGTCGGGCCAAAAGGCTCCACCGAAAAGTCTTTCCGTCCAGCCGTCCGGTAAAATGCACCGGGTTCTCCCAGGAAAGGCCTGGCGATGACCCGGCCCACGGCATCGGGCCCGGTTAAAATCTTCCGGGCAATTTCGCAATACCGGTACAGTTCCTCAAGGGGCACCACCTCTTCGTGGGCGGCAATCTGAAAAACGCTGTCTGCCGAGGTATACACGATCAAGTCCCCCGTCTTCAGGTGCTCTTCGCCCAACTCTTCGATGATCACCGTGCCCGAAGCCACTTTATTGCCGATAACACCCTTGCCGGTTTGCTTACAAAACTCCCGGATGATCCGTTCCGGGAAACCCTGTGGAAAAGTAGGAAAAGGATGATCCAGGATCAGTCCGGCCATCTCCCAATGCCCGGTGGTCGTATCTTTTCCAGGCGATTTTTCAGCCATTTTCCCCCAGATGCCGCCGGGAACATGAGCCGATACGCCTTTGATCGGGATAATCTTGCCGAGCCCAGCCTTTTCCATGTTAGGCAGAGATAAACCGCCGAGGGCTTCCGCAATATTGCCTACGGTGTTACTGCCGACATCGCCATATTTCTCCGCATCCGGCAGTTCACCGACGCCGACTCCGTCCAATACGATTAAAAACACCCGTTTGATGTCCATATCTATCACCTTCTTCAATTATATATAAGTAAACTATTCTATGGGCACACAATGCACAGTTTCATCCTGACATGAGGCCCTAGGTCTTGGGTCCTAGGTCCCAGGTTCTAGGTTATGGAAGGAATGCTAATGCGTCCTACCTAAAACCAGTACTTGGCACCTAACACCTGGAACCCGATGCCATTTTCCCTTTACCCTTTGGAGTGTCCACTGTAACTGTCAACTGTCAACTGACGAAAGTTTCAGTATTTCTCCCAACCTCCGGGCCAAATTTTCTCCCATTCGAATATGCCCGTCGTCGGACGGATGGAGGAGATCCGTAGTCAGCCCCGAAAAATCGGTCAATATCTCAGAACCGTCAATAAAGTACAGCTGAGGGTCGTCCGATTCGGAAACGATCTGCCGGACAATGCGGTTAAAGTCCAGGTTATCCCGGGCAATGCGGTCATCTTGGTCTTTTTGAAAGACCGCGCCATTGGGATAAATATTGATGGCCACCATCGGTTTGCCCGGATGATGGGCCCGTACGTCCCGAATCAGCCCTCGAACCCGCTCTTCAAATTCGGTTAGGTTGAACCGGCCCCGCATATTTACGCCTAATTCCAGAGTGATAAAGTCCCAATCGGTTTCCTCCGTGATATAGCGAACCATCAAAGGATCGCAAAAACAGGAGCCCGGCATCCCTTTACAAGAAACATCCGCTCCCAGCCGTTTGGCCGCTTGTTGAATATAGGTATTGGTATAGAGCAAAGCATTACCGCCGAAGGTAATGGAGGAACCATACGCCAACCAGCGGAGGGCGGGTGTTTCCCCGGCCTGGGGCGGCCGCACCGCATGGCCGAAAGTCTCCAGATGATGAAAAGCAAAACAGGCTTCATGGCCGAACAGGATGCGCCACACCCGGGGCGAAAAGGGCGCTTCCAAGACCTCCGGCTGAACCAAATCAAATTTCGGGGGCGTTTCCACATGAAGAGTAGTGGTTAGCCCCGGCTGCAGCCGGTAACCGGCATGAAGAAAACTTCCTTTATAAATAAAAACCATACCTTCATTGTCAACCGTCGAAAGGGTTATCCTGAAAAACGGAGCGTCCGTGACAAAGCGGATCTCACATCCGACGGACCGTTCCGCATAGAATCGGCCCCGTTCATGATCCCCATGGCCCAATGAATACCGGACCGACTCCGGAAAACGCTGCAACCGAAGGCCGGCGGTGTTTTGAACCGATTGCAATTCCGCCACATTATGAAATTCCAGATTCTGATAGATCATGTTCCGTTCTCCTCATATTATGTGAAAAATATCTGTATTTACCGCCGTTACAGGATTATTATTCTTTTTTACGGAAGACTTTCCCTCCATTTTTCGGCATTTAAAATAAAAACTGAGCATTTAATCGCTCAGATACAACTTTCGTAACTGATATAACGCTTCTTTCTCCAACCGGCAAACCTGAACCTGGGAAACGCCGAAATACGCAGCGATTTCGCTTTGTGTTTTCTCCTGAAAAAACCGGAGTTCGATCAAAAGCCGCAACCGCTCCGGCAATTTGGCAATCACCTCATTTAAGGCATATCGTTCCAGCCAACGGTGATGTTCGGTATCCTCTTCGCCGATTAAATATTCCCTGCTGATGCTTTCACCTTCCTCCTCATAGACGACTTCCTGCAGGGAATTTAACGGACGGGTCGCCTCCAATGCGCTGGCGATCTCCTCCCGGGACAATCCGCTGGCTTCCGCCAACTCCGAAAGGGTCGGTTCTTTTCCCAGCTCATTGCAAAGTTGATACCGGGTCTGTTCCACCTTGGCGGCAATCTCCTTAATCCCTCGGCTGACTTTCAGCGGGCCTTCATCCCGCAAGTATTGCTTGATCTCTCCGATGATTAAGGGGACCGCATAGGTTGAAAATTTCACCCCGTACGCCGGATCGAACTTTTCGACGGCTTTCAGCAAACCCAGGCATCCAATTTGAAAAAGGTCCTCCATCTCGCCGCGGCCGGAAAACCGTTGGGCGATACTCATCACCAACCGCAAATTGGATTGGATGATAATCTCTTTTGCTTCCGGATTTCCGTTCCGGTACGCTGCCATCAGTGCGTAAAATTCTTCATCGGAAAGCAAGCCGTTGTTGGGGATGACAATGTCGCCCTTAACTACTCCGGGAGAGCTCTGCATTGGCGAACCCCCGTTCCGGACGCTTTTTCATCACTACGGTGGTTCCTTCCGCCGGTTTGGAGATGAGCTCCATCTCATCCATAAACGATTCCATAAAGACTAATCCCAACCCCATCCGCTCCGGCTGGGTGGAATACGTGGCCTGCTTTGCCTGCTCAATATCGGCGATCCCGACTCCGAAATCCTGAATCGTAATGGTTAAGCATTGAGCTTCGGCCCGAAGTTCCAATTTGATGATCCCCGTTTCTTTCGGGTAGGCATGGATGACACAATTGGAGACCGCTTCTGAAACAGCCACCCGAATCTCCTCGATTTCCGCCAGGGTAAAATCCAGCTGCGCAGCAAAGGTCGCCACGATTGTCCGTGCAAAACCCACATTCTGTGGTATACTGGGAAACTCCAGTTTTAAATAATTTTCAAACATCCCCTTGCCTCCACTAACAATTCTCCAGCGCATCTTTACGGTCAGGATATATATTCATAATCTTCAACAAACCCGATAATTCAAAGATCCGCTTCACCTGATCCGATACATTGACTGCCGACATCTTGCCGCCATCCTGGCTAATCCGTTTAAAACGCCCTAAAATAACACCCAACCCGGAACTATCTATAAAATGGACCTTTTTCAAGTCCAATATCACATGGCGGATGGTCTGGTAGGTATCGAGCTTTTCCTCAATGACCTTCCGGAATTCCGGCGACGTTTCCAAATCAAGCTCACCGTCGATGGTAACCACCAAATTGGAACCAATGCGTTCTGTTTCGATAATCAAGCAAAATCCCCCTTTCATTTTCCTTGGTATATTTCGGCAACGGGCCAGCAGTTCCTTCTGCCGAAAATGACGGAAAATACTCGTTTTTCAAGGATTCCGAAGGGTTTTGCCTACCAAAGGAACAATAAAAAAAGGTGCTTTTCACACCTCTTTTGCATCTTCGACGCTGTCAAAGGGTTACATCTTTATTGGCTGATCCTGCCGACGAACATCCGGAAGATTTCACCCAACAGACCGAAGAAGGAATTCTTTTGGACGTCTTTGGCTGCCACCAAATCCACTTTGCCACAGGCTTTCCCGTCCACCGAAAGGATGACTTCCCCGAGTTTTTGTCCGGATTTAACGGCTGCCTGAACCCATTCAGCCAATTTGACCCGCTTGGTAATATTGCCGTTGGCCGACCGTTTGACGACAGCCGAAAGCTCTCCGGCGGCCTTGGCCGGAACATATTTCTCCTTGCCCCGGAACACCTTGACTCTTCCGACGATTTCACCGCCTTGATAGACCCGGTGGGCTTTATAAAGCGAAAAACCGTAATTGAATAAGGAAGAAATATCTTTCGCACGTGCCTTGTCAGTACTGGCTTTCATTACCACGGCGATCATCCGAACGCCGTCCCGTTTGGCCGTAGCCACCAAACAATACCCAGCCTGCCCGGTAAAGCCGGTTTTCAAACCGTCACAGCCGTTATAGAACCGGACCAACCGGTTGGTGTTCCGCAGAAAGGATTTCCCGCCGCGCAAATAGTCGATCCAAGTTCCGGTCCATTTGAGCACATAAGGATATTTCAAAATTTCCCGGGCAAGGATGGCCATATCCCGTGCCGACGTCAGGTTGCCCGGACCGCCGCCGTCCGGCTCCAAACCGGTGGTATTGACATATGTGGTATTTTTCAGGCCCAAGCTTTTCGCGCGTTTATTCATCATGGCGACAAAATTTGCCTCAGAGCCGGCGATATGTTCCGCCAACACATACGATGCATCATTCGCTGAGACAATGCAGACAGCCTTGAGCAAGTCCTCAACGGACATCTGTTCCCCCGGCTCAAGCCAGATTTGGGACCCTCCCATTTTACACGCTTCCGGCGACGCACTGACCATATCGGTCAATTTTAGATCGCCCCGTTCCAATGCTTCCAGCGTCAAAAGGATGACCATCATCTTGGTGACGCTGGCCGGATGCATTTTTGCATCCGCATTTTTTTGATATAGCACTTCGCCGGACAGAGGTTCCATCAAAATTGCCGCCTGGGAGTCCAGATTGAATACCGGCCTGTCAGCCTCCGCAGCTTGACCCAATCCCGCCGCCGCGGCCAATAATAGCGCCAGCAATCCAGCCAGTATTTTCCCGGTTTTCTTCATCCAAAAACGCCCCTTTATTTGTGTTTTACAGAAATGTCTCTCGCCGTTCTGTATAGATCATGCACAAAAAAAGGGCGTTATATTCTTCATCCCGAAGCTGCGACGCGGCACAAAAAGAAAACCCGGTAAAATACCGGGTTACGCAGTAACGGGTTGTTCGGAATAAACGCTTACTTGCTTATCATTTTTCCCTTTGCGTTCAAACTTGACATAGCCGTCGATCTTGGCAAACAAGGTATCGTCCTTGCCGATGCCAACGTTCACGCCGGGATGGAATTTAGTGCCGCGTTGACGCACCAAAATGCTGCCGGCGGTAACGAACTGGCCGCCGAAACGTTTGACACCAAGACGTTTCGATTCGCTGTCACGGCCGTTTCGGGTACTTCCGACCCCTTTTTTATGAGCAAAAAACTGAAGATTAAAATTGAATGCGATCATTCGATAACACCTCCGTTTCGCTGAGACTCAGATGCTCAGGAAATAGGTTTTGAATTTCCTTCAAACCTATGATCATGGTTTGTATCAGTAAGTCCGATTTCTCCACCGTTTCCGGACGATTTTCCCAAAAACACCGCAAATATCCGGTTTTCTCGTCCGCATCGCCGTATAAGGCCAATCCTACCAGACGTTCCAACGCTATCACGGTGGTCTGGGTCAAGGCGGAAATACCGGCGCAGACGATATCCGTTCCGATCTCGTCAAAACCGGCATGTCCATTGCATTCAAACCCGATATAATGGTTGGAGCCGTCCCGATATAGAGAAATCCGTA
>JAKOSX010000032.1 GCA_029776595.1 Bacillota bacterium
CGGAAGTTCCTGACGAAGTCTGCCCAGCCATGGCTCCCTCAGTTTGCGGGGTTTAAGAAAGCCTTTCATCAACTCTCCCGTCATATGTTCGGCATCGGAGGCGCTCCCGCCGTTGCCGCAGATTAGCACCTTACCGCCGCCATTGAAAGATTCCTTTAAAATACAATAGGCCCGATACACCGCTGCCCGACACTCTTCTAAAACGGGATATCTCCGGATCAGCTTCGCCAGTTCGGTCAAAGCCGTCCCTTCGTTCCCACATGCATCCATAGGCCCCACCTCCTGTCATAGGATATGACGGAGGAAGGACGGGTGACAAAAGCGGAAACCGTTACGGATTCTTCTCAAGGATCTGCGTAAACAAGACCACCAACGCCGGATCAAACTGTTTTCCGGCCCCTTTTTGTAATTCGGCGATGGCCTCCTCATGGGACATGGCTTTGCGGTAAGGGCGGTCACTGGTCATGGCGTCATAGGCATCGGCAATGGCCAATATCCTGGATTCCAACGGTATTTCCTCACCTTTCAACCCCAACGGATACCCTTCGCCGTTCCACCATTCATGATGCATTAAAATCCAGTCTGCAATCGGCTCCAATTCCGGTATGGATTTGGCGATCCGGTTGCCAATCTCCGAATGCCGCTGGATCTCCAGCTTCTCTTCCGGGTCCAATGCATCGGGTTTAAATAAAACCTGGTCGGGTGTACCCACCTTCCCGATATCGTGAAATTGGGCCAATAACCGCAAATTGGTCACTGACGGTTCCGGCAGGCCAATGGCCCGGGCCAGGCGAAGGATTAAATCATGTAAACGCTGGGCATGCCCTTCCGTAATGAAATCTTTCACTTCCAACACCTTCATCATGGCCTGGACGATGGTACTGCGGGTGCTCTTGCTCCGATAAAGCTTCTCCCGATACATCGTGTCGTCTGCTTCCTTAAAGACGCTGGTAATTTTGGAGGAGCCCGGTCGACTGACCGCAAAGCCGAAAGACAAGCTCAAGGGAAGGTCGGGATGGTCATGGTTGTAACGGATGAGGTTTTCACGAATTCGATTGCACACTTCCTCCACCGTCCCGGGATCATTCGTCCCGATGAGGACGGCAAATTCATCGCCACCGATCCGGGCCGCAAAATCATTTTCACCGATGGATTCCTGGATCACCGTTGCGGCCGCTTTAAGGAGAACGTCGCCCCGTTCATGGCCTAATGTGTCATTCACCAGTTTCAAGCCGTCCAAGTCGCAGACGATAATACCCACATTGGTCTGTCCCGCCGTTTCCAAACGGCGGATCTCTTCTTCAAAATAGGTCCGGTTGTATATCCCGGTCAATGAATCATGTAAACTGAGATATTTCAGTTGCCGCTCCATCCTTTTGCGTTCGGTGATGTCATACGTCAAGGTGCAAATCACCCGCCGACCGCCGTAGGTGATCAGGCCGGCGCTGACCTGTAGTTCGATTAAGGTTCCGTCTTTACGGCGATAACGGCGTTCATCCCGGACCGGCCGTTCTTCCAGGATCAATTGGGAAAGACGTTCCTCCACCGAATCTTCCTGATGGTCCAGTAGCTGATAAATGGACATTCCGACCAATTCGTCCAATGCATACCCGAGCATTTGACCAAAAGCGGCATTGGCTTCCAAAATGGTTTTCGTCTCGGCATCCAGCAAATAAATGCCTTCAACCGACTGTTCCATAATCGAACGGTATCGGGCTTCGCTTTTCTCCAGTTCCCGTTCGGCTTGCCGGCGTTCCGTAACATCGCGGAAGATTAGTACTGCCCCGATAATATTCCCGGCCTCATCCTTGATGGGCGCCGCACTGTTATCCACGGGAATCGGATGGCCGTCTTTATGGATTAACAGGGTATGATCATCCAGGCTGACGGGGTCTTCCGTCTCCATCACCTTTTCATAGGGATTTTTCTCCCGTTTCCCGGTGGTTTCGTTCACGATATGAAATACCTCCGTCAACGGCTTGCGATAAGCCTCCGTCTGGCTCCACCCGGTTAAACGCTCAGCGATGGGATTTAGGAATATCACCCGGCCGGTCTTGTCCGTGGCTATTACTGCATCCCCGATACTGTTGATAGTTGTTGCCAACCATTTTTCACTTTCTTTCAATTTCTTATTGATCGCATGTTTATATAAGGCCATCTCGATGATGGTCTGTAACTCGCGTTCGTCAAAAGGTTTAATAATATACCCGAAGGGATCGGTTAGCTTGGCCCGTTCCAGCGTTTCCCCGTCAGAATAGGCGGTAAGGTAAATCACAGGAATATCCACATGACTGCGGAGAATGGCCGCAGTCTCAATGCCGTCCAAATTGCCTTTGAGTTTGATGTCCATCAGAACCAAATGGGGCACCTCTTCCATAATCCGAGGAATCGCCTCTTCGCCGGAAGGGGCCACTCCCACCACCTCATAACCCATATTTAACAGCGATCGCTTCAAATCCAAAGCGACGATGCTGGCATCTTCGACGATAAAAATTCTGGTTTTGCTTATCATGCTTTCGCCTCCCTGAACCGTACCCGGAAACATGTGCCCGGATAGCGGATCATTTCCATTTCTCCTTGAAGTTGGTCCTGCACTAACGTGAAAACCAATTGCAATCCCAATGAGGGGCTTTCCTGCAACGAAAATCCTTCCGGCATCCCAATCCCGTCATCCGCGACGGTCAGCTCCACCATATGGCCGTCTTCCAACATCCGCAGGGAAATCGTAATCTGCCCCTTTCGGCCGTCGGGAAATGCATATTTCAGCGCATTACTTACCAACTCGTTGATAATCAATCCGCAGGGAATGGCCGTGTCGAGCTTCAATTGAATCTTGGAAATATCCAGATTGACATCGATTTGCTCCGGTTGAGCCACATACGAACGGATTAAAAACTGGATCAGTTGGGTCAGATAATCCTGGGCGTCGATTTCCGTCAAGTCTTTCGATTGATATAATTTTTCATGAACCAACGCCATGGAACGGATCCGGTTTTGGCTTTCTTGCAATACCATTTGGGAATGGGGATCGTTCACATAATTGCTTTGCAACCTCAATAGACTGCAAATAACCTGCATATTGTTTTTCACCCGGTGATGGATCTCCCGAAGCAAGACTTCCTTCTCATTCAACGACGCCCGAATCCGTTGTTCATTCTGTTTCCGATGGTTAATATCAGTCAAAGAGCCCGCCATCCGATAGGGTTGGCCGTCTTTGTCCCGAATGGCAATGCCCCGAACCAGCACCCAGCTGTAATAGCCGCTTTTATGGAGCATGCGATGTTCATGAATAAAATGATTGGACTTCCCCTGAAAATGGGCTTCTATCTCGCGGACCACTGCATCGTAATCCTCTGGATGAATCCGCTGAAACCATTCATCGGGATGATTGCGAATCTCGTTATTGCGATATCCTAAAATCTCTTTCCAGCGCGGCGAAAAATACAGCTGGTTGTTGGGAATGTCCCAGTCCCACAGTCCGTCATTGGCACCGAGGACCGCCAGGGCATACCGTTCCTCACTGGCCCTGAGTTCTTTTTCCCGGCTTTGTATCGCCTTGGTCATCTTCAGAAAATCTTCGGCCAGTTCATTGAATTCACGATAATAAGGAAGTTTTCCGGCAATATGGTGATAATTGCCGCCGGCTATTTGCCGGGCCCAGGCGGCAAAACCGGCAAGCGGCCGTAAAATTTGGGTCAGACTGCCCACCGCAATCAAACACGCCAGGAGAAAAGTGCCGCACATTCCGGCCAAAAAAATATTGCGGGCCAATTCCACCGGTTTAAAGGCATCTTCCGAGGGCTGGGAAATGATGATGGGCCAGCCGGTGGAGGAGATGACGATGACATTGGAGAGAATTTCCCGGCCGTCCAGACGGTAGCGGTACGACCCCGGGTGTCCGGACAGTCCCCGGGTTACCACGGGATTGTTTTTCCGGTTTATTCTCTGATATACATTTGCTTTCTCTGTATGGGCAATATAATTGCCGTTACCATCGACCACTTCGGCCCAGCCGTTCTCGCCGATATACAATCGGTCAATCATGTCCAGAATCCGGCTGATATTCAGATAAGCCACGATCATCCCCTTCTCGGTGGGTCGGGTCACGGCAATGGTCGGTTGTTCGGTTTGCGCAGAGGTAAAGACCGACGACCAATAAGGCCTGTTCAATTCCTGCGCTTCTTTAAAAAACGCATACCCTGAAATATTAATGCCAAGATAGTCTTCGCGTTCAGGGGCCACATGAACCACCCGGCCGCTGTCGTCGACAATCTGAATCATGTCGAAAAACTGATAGTTATTGACCACTGACAGCAAAAAACGATTAATTTGGTCCTGACGGTTAGCCCCTTCATACCGGACATAGTTTTCGATTAAGCCCAAAACACTTTGCTGCTCATTCAAAAATTCGTCAATCTCGCATGCCAGCGATGCGGCCAGAAACATTTGCTTATTGGTGATTTCCCGCTCCAGGTTTCGGGTGAGCAAAGACATCGTTACTAAGCTGATCAGAATGAGCGGTAACGTGACAACCGTAATAAATGTGACGGTTAAGGCACTTTTCAAACTTAATTTTAATTTCACGGAAGGCTCACCTTTTGCAATCGATTGTCCCGAATCATTACCAAATCATAGTTGCGCACCGCATCTCCGAAACCATCGATGATATATGTCCCATGCAACCCTTGAAACTGTTTTGTCTCCAAAATCGTCTTCCGTAACGACTCCGAATTATACCGTTTCGTTTTGGCCAACCCTTGGAAAATCAGTTGGGCGGACTCATATCCCAGAACCGCTGCAAGCGTCGGCTCTGTCCCGAAACGTCGGCGATAGGCCGTTTTGAACCGGGCATATCCGCTGCTGGTATGCTCATCGTAAAACAGCGTCGGAACCATCAGCTTGTCCACCGCTGGGCCGCCATATTGGACCAATTCGCCGGTGAAGGACGAATCGCTGGCATACAAGGGTATCATCGGGTCGTATTTGCGAATCTGCTGTGAGAACATGGCCGTATCTTTCGAATGGGCGATGATTACCACGGCATCGGCCCGGCTGTTCAACAATTGTTTGGCCGACTGATGATAGTTGAAAGACAGCCCGGAAGAAAACGGGAATATAGCCGCAATCCGTCCGCCGTAAGACGTAAACGTTTTTTCAAATGTCTCAAGCCAATCTTCGGTATATTCTTGATTTCTCAGATCGTAGGCTACGGCCACCGACCGGTGCCTCATCACCTTGCCGAGACTTTCGGCCAACAACTCGGAAGCTTTGATGCTTGACGGATGGAGCCGGATCAAATAGTCGTCTTTTCCTGCCAGTTGACTGGAACTCGCCGTCGGACTGATCACCAACAGTTTCATCCGGTTTATTTCCGGGAGAACCCATTTGGAGATATTGCTGGTCATATGACCGATGACGGCCACTACACCGTCCTGCTTAAATTCCCTGTCGATTTCCAGCGCGATTTCCGGATCAAAGCGGTCGTCTTTCATCACCAACTCCACCGGACGGCCATGGATTCCTCCCCGGTGATTTATTTCCTCGACGGCCAGTTGAACTCCGTTTCTCCCATTAATGCTGGCACAAGAAAAACCGCCCACCATCGTCCCGGCAAAGCCGATCTTGATGGGTGCATGACGCCCGCAGCCGGTGACCAGCATCATCGACAAAATAACACATATTCCCAAGCGTCTCCACAACATCATCAATGATACCTAACCTTTCTTATATCGGCTATTAGTTCATTATTGATGATAGCATCTCTTGAAATAATTTCCTCCCAAATAACCGTATTTTTGTCGAAAATTAGCAAAACCAACAATCGCAGAGATTGTTTTTAACGTGAA
>JAKOSX010000033.1 GCA_029776595.1 Bacillota bacterium
CCATTCACGGATCTTCGCCGCAAACACGGGATTATCCAAAAACAGCCAGCACTCGTCCAAAATCATCATCGTCGGCTTTCCGGTAAACCGCTGCTCCAGTTTGTGAAAGAGATAGCTCAGAGTCGGCGGCACAGCGGCCGGCGTATTCATCAATTTCTCCATCTCAAAACATTGCCAGTTGCCATAATCCAGGTTATCAAAGGTGGCATCGAACAACTTGCCGAAAGCACCGTTAATCGTGATGGGCTCCAGGGCCTGCCGCAACGCATTGTCCTGAAGTAATAGCGTCAATCCGGTGATGGTCCGTTGGTCCCTGGGAGACGTCGCCAGCGAACTGAGCGCGGTCCAGACCAGTTTCTTGACCTCCGGCGTAATCTCTACATTCTCGCCCCGTAAAATGTCATAAACCCATTCCGCAGCCCAAGAACGTTCATGGTCGTCATCGATATTGGCCAGAGGCTGAAATGACAATGCACCGGCCTCTTCATCCGCCAAATCATAAAAATCCCCGCCGACGCCGGCAGTTAACGCCCGACAAGAGCCTCCCTTATCGAAAAAATAGATTTGGGCATTGGGATAACGGCGAAACTGTACCGCCAACGTGGCAAGCAACACCGATTTACCGGCTCCGGTGGGCCCGACAATCATCGTATGGCCCACATCGCCCACATGAAGGCTTAAGCGGAAAGGGGTACCGTCCGGCGTCTGCGTATACATGAGCACCGGACCGTTCAGATGTTTGTTCATTTGCGGCCCCGCCCAAATGGCCGAAAGGGGAAACACATGGGCCAAGTTCAACGAACTGAACAACGGACGCCGCACATTGGCCCGGCAATGCCCCGGCAGGCTGCTCAGCCAGGCATCCACCGCATTCAATGTTTCAGCAATCACCGTAAAGCCTAAACTGTTAATGGTTTTCTCAATGGCACGGACTTTCTTTTCAACCGCAGCACTGTCCTCATCCCAAACCACCACCGCGGCAGTAAAATAGCCATAGCTTACCATATCGTCCCCTAATTCCTGAGCCGCCGCATCAGCATCCAAACTTTTATTCAACGCATCGCTGTCCACCATGGCGCTTTCGCTCTGAGACACGGTTTCCCGGATAAGGGTCATGACCCCTTTGCGCTTGGCGAACCATTGTTTCCGGTAACGGTTGATCTCTTGGAGGGCATCCATTTTATCCAGCGGCAAAAACCGAGTCACCCAGCGATACTCGAAATTCAACCGGTTAAGATTGTCCAAAATCCCGGGAATACTGCTTCCCGGAAATCCCATCACCGACACGACCCGTAGATGATAATTTCCGAGCCGCGGTTCCATCCCACCGATAAGCGGCGTATCGGCCAATATTGCATCCAGATACATCGGTATTTCAGGAACCCGTACCCGGTGCCGTTTCGGCGATACACAGCTATGAAGATAGGTTAAAGTTTCTTCATCATCCAGGGTTCAGCTTCGGCCATCAACTCTTTAAACAACGTAAAAATACGTTCTGCTTCAGTCAAAAAGGTCTTTAAGTGTGCGGCATAGGTCTCCTTTTCTTTTTCCTGATCCCGTTGAATCACCCATTTTTCGAAACGATCCGAAGTTTCCTGGGGCGGTAAATACAAAACGGTGAAGTAATAATTGTTTTCATAATGTTTTCCCGATGAAAAAAAGCCCTTCCGTTCCTCTTCGATCATCAAGGAAATCAGGTCCGGAAATTTGGATTCCGGATATTCCTGACTGACCACGCGCTGGGACTCGGCAAAAATGGCCCATCCTCCCGACAGCCGCTTTAGGACATTGTTCATCTGCACCGTTATAGCGATCAGCTCGGAACGGGTCGCGCTGGCCAGGTCCGGGCCCCGAAACCGGAAAGTCTTTTGAAAGGAACCGTCTTTATTCAAAACAACGCCGGGCGCAATCAGGGCCGCCCACGGCAGAAAATCCGAAAGGCGGTCCGGCCGGTTTCGATATTCCCGCAAATTAAACATCCGGACTCCTCCTTGTCATGTTGAATAGTAAGACTTCTGGCGAATATGCCGCTTAAAACAGTCAAAAAACTGGGGATCGCGCTTCGTTGCCACCACGGCTAAGACATGAAAGACCAAACAAATCGGGAGTGACAGCCATGATTGCATCCCCAATCCCAACGCAGCAGCCAATGTCCCGTTTAAAAGAGCAATCTGACGGGGGACGCCCCCCATCAGAATTTGCTCGGTTAACGAACGGTGAATCGGTACTTCAAAGCCATCATATTTGCCCATCGGCCTACCTCCCTCGCCCAATGTCCGATGTCCGGTTTAGAAGGGAAGCCCGCCTGAAAAGCCGAAGAAACTCAGGAAAAAGCTGCTGGCAGTGAAAGCGATGGAAAGGCCGAAGACAATTTGCAACCCTTTCCGCAGTCCTCCGCCGCCTTCGCCAAAGGCCAATCCCAAACCGGTCATAACGATGGCCAGCGTACCAATGACTTTGGCAACCGGGCCCGTAAAGGACTGCAGCAATTTTTCCAAGGGGCCTTCCCAGGGCATATCGGTGCTGGCTGCCAGGCACCAACCGGAAACCGATACCATTAAAATAATCCGCTGTTCCACATAATGATCCAAAGTAAACACCATCAATGCCTTTTTGCGGATGGTAAATACAGGCGCACTGACAACCGGAGGCAACAATCCCTGAAAACGATTGCCGCTCCCAGGGAACTCTGCACTTAAGATCGGATGTTCCGCATTGCAAACCGCCCCCGTGGAGCTGGCCACCAAATAGATAACCCGTTCCGAGTTGGCCGGCGGAATCTTCAAGCCGGTGAACGAACGCCCCTCGCCTAATTTATCCACCCAAAGACACCCATCCGGATTCAACATCAACTCAACGACCCGATCATCGTTTAACAATGCCGCCACTTCACTGCCAACCGCAGTCGTCAGCATCTGCAACAACCGGTCATGGCTGGTTTCAGCCGGCTTGCTGTTGACTCCGTTAATAGCCCTCCCCTCCCTTCGCGAAAATCAAAGTAGAAACGGATTACAAAGAGCTATAAGGCTTTAACACGAAATCTTTATGGACAAACACATTAAACCGATAACCCGGCCGTATCTCGATGGTCGGTTGAACATTCAAATTTTTCTCAACCAGTTGGGTACCGAGATTGGCGATATTTTCAGCCATGGCTTCGCCAAGGGCGTCGTCGTAACCCGACTGGTCCTTATTGGAATCCGTCGCATATTTGACGCCCGCACTTAAAACGCTGGTCAGGAAAGCCGCAGCGAACAGTTTCCCATAATGATTATTCACTTTGTCCTTAAAGCCGGAATAGCCGCTGCCGTCCACAC
>JAKOSX010000034.1 GCA_029776595.1 Bacillota bacterium
AAAACTTTCAGGCTTTGGTTGTTGGGATGCTTGTTCATCATCGCTGTGGCCGGCTGTGGCGGAGGGGGCGGAGAAAAAGTGCCGATTCCTACGGGCCCGGTATACCAGCCTATCGAGGTGATGGATGACTTTAACGATCCGAATAGCGGTTGGCCCATTGTGGTTGTTGGCGGGGCGAGGATTGGGTATAGCAATGGGGAATATTTTGTAAATATTGACTATTCTTCCAATTTCATAGCATGTATGAAATTTCCGCATAAACTCAAAGGTGATCTGATCATGGCAGTGGATGTCAAAAATCAGAGGCCAGACAAGAAGAATGCTATCGGCGGATTGTTTTTTAATGTCGATTTATCCGGTGATGATAGAAATATTTATACGTTTACCCTGAAACCTGGATTTCAAAAATTCTATATTCACCGTAGCTATCCCGGGAATACTCGTTTGCATGAGTATCAATTATTAGCCTCGCAAGTGTCAGCGCCGTATATTGATGGCAGGGATTATGCGGTAAACCGGCTGAAGGTTGTCATCGAGGGCAACGATGCCACTTTTTATATCAATGAACATCAGGTGTATCAATGTACCTTGGATTGGTTTTCAGAAGGGCAACAAGTCGGATTGTATGCTACCAACGAAGATGATAATCCCGTATCGTTGTATTTTGACAATTTTTATCTAAAGGGGACGGAGATTATTGAATAGATTGATTTGACAGTTTCTGCGGGACACCGAAGCAATTTGGTTTTCAATTTCGTAAGAAATTCCACATTGTTTGTGGAATTTCTTACGTTATAATAAAATTGAAGGATGAAATATCCATCCGAACGGATGTGGATGTCTGCGAGTCCGTGAAAATATGGGCTTAAGGAGTGTTGGCGTTGGAATATGTGGAGTCATTGGTCGTACGGGGCGATGAGCTGTTTGAAGCGGCGGAAGCTGAGATAGAGCATTCCCGGGCTGAAAGCGCGGCAAAGTTTCGCGAAGGCGTCGCCCAGTTGCTGAAGGCCTTTTTGCATTTGCATGAAGAGGATGCCGACGGCGGTTTGGAGCAGTTGTTTGCCGCCTGTAAACGGCTTGAGCCTTCGCTGGAAGCCATCGAGGACGAAGTGAAACTCTTATTGGACGCGCCCGAATCCGTCGACAGTGAAGATTTAATCGATGCGGCCAATGAAATCTGGGATTATGTGATTGACTTGATCTCCGAATAATCGGACAATTAACAAAAAATTCCATGGCAAATAAAGGAATTTTTTGGATATCACCGAATTCTACCTGAAAATGGAATTAGGTAGGAGTTGGTGAGATGAAAGTTGCTTGGATGGTTTTCGGATGTTTGCTGTTGCTGGCCGGTCCCTGTCGGGCGGCGACGGTGGTGCCGGTGGAAAAGGCCGTTCTCGAATTTAAAGAGATGGAGGATGAAGCGTTCCGCCAAACGTTACGGATAGATTCTTACGTGAAGTGGCCTTGGTTGGAAATGGACCTCTCCAATAAACTGGCCTTTCCTGAACAGTCCGATCAGTATCATAGCACAAAATTTCAATTGGAATTTACCCGCTTTGTGCCGGGACTGGGGCTCGATATGGATTATCAGTTCAATCCCAGGTATGAGGTTACCGAGGTAGGGTTGGATTACCGCTGGAAACCGCTGAAGGGGATGAGGCTGCATGTGGGCCTCGATACCGGGTCCAAGTCCGGCCGGGTTGTGAGCAGCAAACCTTATCGAAATCATTGGAATGCCCAGCAATTATATGTGACGTATGCCTGGCGGGATTGGAATTATAAATGGCGGCTTAACCGGATGGACAAGGAGTATCCGGAGCGGAAATATTATACATCCCTTAAATATGATTTGATGCAGGAGATATCGAAGGAACTTACGCCCAAACTCAAGGCCGGTGTCACGTATCATGAAGCGACGGCCGATTATCCCTTTGATACCAGTATGACCCGGGATTACTGGAAAGAAGAATGGACCTTTTGGCTAAACTATAAACAGGAAAGGAACCGGCGGTGGAAAGGGGAATTCCGGGTCCTCTCCAGTGAGCGGGGATTTGATTCGGAACAGGATAACCGGTATTTTACCCTGGAGTATCAGCAGTGGAATAAAAAATGGCGACTGGCGGCCAGATGCGGCTATTCCGAGTTGCGCTATTTTACGGATACGTTTTTGTGGGAACCGGATGACGATGAAACGGAGCTTGAAACGGACACGAAGAGCCGTAACGAAAAGAAAGTAACGGTGGAGTTATCCCGTTATTTCACGAAAAATTGGACTCTGGAATGGCAGTGGTTTGCTTGGGAAAAAGACTATCTGCAGGGTCCCTCCAAACGGCGGCAGGGATGGGTTACCACGGTTGTTTGGAAATTACGCGGATTTCAGGTTAAACTGACGACTGCCCCGTGGGGGAACCTCCAGACTGAAAAGGGTACGTATCAATTGAAGTTAGAATACAACCCGAAGGATGTGATCCAATGATTACCATGGGAATCCTGGTGCCTCATCCTCCGATTATGGTGGATGGTATCGGCGGCAGTGACGATTTGCAACAGATCGAAAAGACCCGGGCGGCCATGCGGACGGTTGCCCGAAAGCTGGAAGAGAGCAAGCCGGATACGGTGGTCATTTTTACTCCTCACGGTACGGTGTACCGGGATGCGGTCATTGTCTACGGGGACCGGAAGTTTAGCGGCGATTTGAGCCGTTTTGGCCTGAAACGGAGCTGGCATTGGGAAAATGATCTCCCGTTGGCCGAAGCCATCGAGGAGTTGGGGCGGAATGCCGGATTGCCGGTCTATATGATGCCTCTGGCCGAAGCTTCCCGTGGCCGGGAAAAAGGACTGGATCATGGGGTCCTGGCACCTCTCTCCTTCTTCCGGGAGGATTGGTTCGAGCATGTGAAGTTAGTCGTTATTCCTTTGAGTTACTTGTCTTTGGAAGAACTCTATCAGTTTGGGGCGGTGGTGGCCAAAGCGGCGGAAGGGTTGAGGCGACGAGTGGCCGTGATTGCCAGCGGCGACCTTTCCCATTGCCTGAAACCGGGAGCTCCGGCCGGATATCGTCCGGAGGGGGAGGAATTTGACCGGCGATTGGTGGAACTTATTAAGGGAAATGACGTTTTACCATTTTTTGAAATGGATCCGCATTGGCTGGAGAAAGCGGCCGAATGCGGTTTCCGGAGCGTCATTATGTTGCTGGGAACCTTGGACGGCCTGGATTTTCAGGGAGAAGTCCACAGTTATGAAGGGCCGTTCGGCGTAGGGTACGCGGTCGCTTCTTTTGAAATTCGGGGAAAACGGCCAAGCCTGCAACGGGCTTTGTTTGACGCCCGCCGGGCCAGAGTGGAAGAACGGCGTTCCCGGGAGTCGGCTTTGGTTCGGTATGCCCGAAAAGTGGTGGAGGCCTATGTTTCAGGGGAAAAACTGCCTGAACCCGAAGGCCTTGAGGAGTTTCGTGGGCAAAAAGCGGGATCTTTGTATCCATTAAAGAACACGGCCAACTGCGGGGGTGTATCGGAACCACCGAGCCCACTCAGGACGATATCATTGAGGAAGTTACCCATAATGCGATTGCTGCGGCGACCCGGGATCCCCGTTTCGACCCGGTTGAAGCATTCGAACTGGAGAATTTGGTGTACAGTGTGGACGTTTTAAAACCGGCGGAGCCTGTCACCGATATGCGTGCGTTGGATCCCAAACGGTACGGAGTAATCGTCAGCTGCGGCTCACGCAGGGGATTGTTGCTCCCCGACTTGGAGGGGATAGATACCGCTGAAGAACAGGTGGCCATTGCCCGCCGGAAAGCCGGTATCGGTCCGGATGAGCCCGTGCAGCTGCAGCGGTTTGAAGTGGTTCGATATTATTAGGCGGCGATAATTCAACGGCCGTCACAGGAGATATGATGGAATGACAGTGAGGGTTACCAAAGAAGCCAAGTTTTATCGGAAGACGCAGGCAGGTAAAGTGATATGCGAATTATGCCCGCAGGCCTGTGAGTTGCCTGAGGGGAGAATCGGGTTTTGCAGGGTCCGCCAGCATCGGGAGGGTCGTCTCGTTTCCCGGAATTACGGCTTGGTATCCAGTATGGCGCTGGACCCCATTGAGAAAAAACCCTTATATCATTTTTATCCCGGAAAGCTCATATTGTCCGTGGGGACCATCGGATGCAATCTGTCCTGTGCTTTCTGTCAAAATTGGCATATTTCCCGGGAAGAGGCTCAGACCAAGCCGGTGTCCGTGGAGGAGATGTTGGGGTTGGTCCGGGTCACCCACCAGGCCCAAGGCAATATCGGCCTGGCATACACCTATTCCGAACCGACGGTGTGGTTTGAGTATTTGACTGAGCTCATGCCGGCCGTCCGGGAAGCCGGCTTTAAAAACGTGCTGGTTACGAACGGGTTTCTCAATCCGAAACCCTGGGAGATGTTATTGCAATGGACCGATGCGGTGAATATCGATTTGAAGGGATTTACGGAAGCCTTTTATCAACGGTTGTGCCGGGGGAAGATCTCTCCGGTCCTGGAGAACATCCAGGCGGCGGCGGAACGGACCCATGTGGAATTAACCACGCTTATCATCCCCGGAGAAAACGACAGTCCCGAAACCATCGAAGCCTTGGCCAACTGGGTGGCCCGGATTAGTCCGGAAATTCCGCTGCATTTGTCCAGATATTTTCCGAACGGTCGGGTTAATCTCCCGCCGACGCCGGTATCCACCATGGAACGGGCATATACCATTGCCTCCGCTTATTTGAGATATGTTTATCTCGGGAATATGGACCGTTGGATCAACGTTACCCATTGCCCGGATTGCAAAATCGCTTGGGTCGAGCGGGAAGGATACCAGGCTCGATTTTTGGTGAAAGGAGATCATTGCCCCGTATGTAACAGAAAAATAAATATCGTTATGGAGGATTCGGCAATAACGGAGCGAAATAAAGACTAAAAATCATAACCCCCGTCCGAGGGGGATATTCTATTTATTTATCGTTAACGGTTCAGCTTTTGATATGCAGCATCCGGAGGGGCATGATGAAACTTACATTGGCACAGTTAAATCCGGTGGTCGGAGATATCCGTGGCAATCTGGAACACGTGGCCCGGACCCTGGAACAACATGGATGGGATACGGACTTGATCATCTTTTCTGAACTTTTTTTGGTAGGGTATCCGCCGAAAGATCTGGTGGAACGGGACTGGTTCATCGCCCGGGTGGAGACGGCCCTTCGGGATCTTTGCAAATTGTCGAAAGAATATCCCGGGACCGGGATTTTGGTAGGAGCGCCTTTGCCCAATGACGCAGTCGTGGGCAAAGGTCTGGTCAATGCGGCGGTGCTGATTGCGGACGGCGAGATCCTTTTTAAACAGGCAAAGACTTTACTGCCTACATATGACGTTTTCGATGAAGCCCGCCATTTTGATGTGGCTGCCAGAACTGCTGTTGTTCCTTTTAAAGACGAAATTTTGGGGATTACCATCTGCGAGGATGCCTGGAATGACGAACGATTGTGGCCGGAACGCCGGATATATGCCATGGATCCGGTGGCCCGCATGGCCGAACTGGGGGCTACCCTGCTCATTAATATTTCGGCGTCCCCTTTTGAAATCGGCAAAGCGGAACTGCGGTATGAACTGATTCGTACCCATGCCCGCAAACATGGCATCCCCATGGTTTTCGTCAATCAAGTGGGCGGCAATGACGAATTGGTTTTCGACGGCGGCAGCATGGTTTTTGACGCCAACGGTTCCCCCCTGGTCTTGGCCCCGTTTTTCCAA
The DNA here is from genome assembly GCA_029776595.1 of Bacillota bacterium. Lineage (GTDB taxonomy): Bacteria > Bacillota > UBA4882 > UBA8346 > UBA8346 > JAKOSX01. Next base: position 5,775 of record JAKOSX010000034.1, read on the forward strand.
GAGTTTGTGACCACATTTGACACGGCTTCTCAGAAAGCGGAGTGCCTTTACCGGCCCCTGCCGAAAGTTGAAGCCGTCTATCAGGCCCTGATTTTGGGGCTCCGCGATTATTTGCGGAAATGCGGTTTCAAAGGGGCGGTTTTGGGCCTTTCCGGCGGGATCGACTCGGCGCTGGTCTGCTGCCTGGCTGTGGAAGCGCTGGGGAAGGAGAATGTATTCGGAGTCACCATGCCTTCGCCCTATTCGTCTGCCGGAAGCGTGGACGATTCCCGAAAACTCGCTGAAAACCTGGGGATTCGTTTCGAAGTGATCCCGATCTCCGATATTTTTGAATCCTATATGAAGACCTTGTCACCTCATTTTCAAGGAAAAGCGGCGGATGTGACGGAAGAGAACATCCAAGCCCGGATCCGGGGCAATATTGTGATGGCTTTCTCCAATAAATTGGGGTATCTCGCGTTGTCCACAGGGAATAAAAGCGAGATGGCGGTGGGATATTGTACCCTGTATGGCGATATGAGCGGCGGTTTGAGTGTAATTTCCGATGTCCCCAAAACCTTGGTCTATGAATTGTGCGAATATATCAACCGGGAACGGGAAATTATCCCACGGGCCATCATTGAAAAGGCCCCATCCGCCGAACTCCGGCCCAACCAGCGGGATCAGGATACGTTGCCGCCCTATCCGGTTTTAGATCAAATTCTACAGTATTATATTGAGGAAGGATGGTCTGCGGCGGAGATTATCCGGGCCGGTTTTGATGAAGAGACTGTCAAGTGGGTGATTCGGACGGTAGACCGGAATGAGTTTAAACGGCGTCAGGCCGCTCCGGGGCTGAAGGTCACCTCCAAAGCCTTCGGCAACGGCCGCCGGATGCCCATCGCCAAACGGACGGAGCTTTAGTTTAGAAGACAGAATCCAGAATATAGAAGTATCGAAATTTGGGTTATAGGTGCTAGGTACTTGGTTCTAGGTAATGATCCGAGATACTGCCGGGTACTGGATATTAGGTTTAGTTTAGGTAGGAACGCGGCGCGTTCCATCCATCGTCCAGTACCTTGAACCTAGAACCGGGAACCAAGGACTTCATAAGGAGTGTGAACTGCGTGAATTCAACAGACTGGGAAAAGATTTATTTTGACAATCCGCCGGTGGCGCCTTTGGGGATCATCGCATTGCCGGGAAGTCAAACGATCGCGGCGGCTATTAACCGCCGGTTAATCGAACAAAGGCGCAAATTTGTGGAGAACAATCCCGAACATGCCGCAGTTCACGGCTTGTTACGGGATTCTTTTATTATTTCCAGCGACTGTCCCCGGTTTGAGACGGGTGAAGGGAAGGCGGTGATCCGGGAGACGGTGCGGGGCTATGATGTGTATATCATCGCTGACGTCGGCAATTATCATTGCACATTCACCATGTACGGCATGGAATGCCCCATGAGTCCCGACGATCATTTTCAAGATATTAAGCGAGTGATATCCGCCATCGGCGGACGAGCCCGGCGCATTACGGTGATTATGCCTTTGCTGTATGAAGGACGGCAGCATCGCCGCCAGTCCCGGGAATCTTTGGACTGCGCTGTGGCCTTGCAGGAGCTGGAACGTCTCGGCGTCGACAATATCTTTACTTTTGATGCCCATGACCCCAGGGTCCAGAATGCCATTCCTTTGACCGGGTTCAATAATCTGCTTCCCACCTATCAAATCATCCGTTCCATCGTGGAAAATGAACGGGACTTGGAAATCGCCCGTGGGAAGATGTTGGTGGTCAGCCCTGATGAAGGGGCAATGGGCCGAAGCATCTATTATGCCAGCATCTTGGGGTTGGATGTCAGCCTGTTTTACAAGCGGAGAGACTATACTCGCATCGTGAACGGGAAAAATCCGATTATTCAACATGAATACCTGGGCGAAAATGTGGAGGGCAAAGATGTATTGATCGTGGATGATCTGCTTTCGTCGGGAGAATCCACGTTGGATATTGCCAAAGAACTCAAACGGCGTAAGGCCAAACGGATATATATCGCTGTAACCTTTGCCTTGTTTGTGGAAGGGATCGAGAAATTCCGCCAGGCTTATCAGGATGGGGTGATCCACCGGGTTTACGGCACCAATCTGACCTATCAGAGGGAAGAGGTGCTCAATGAACCCTGGTATGTGTCGGTGGATATGTCCGAGTTTATCGCCTATCTGATCGACCTCTTGAACCATGACCGTTCCATCAGTGCTCTGTTTGACCCGTCGACCAAGATTGGGCAATTTCTCAAAAAGTATCAGGGATAAAGGGCCCGGCCAAGCCCGGAAAATATCCGCGAAGTACCCGGTTTTTCCGGGTATTTCTTTTTTTGACGGGCTGACGGTATGCCTCCGGTTTGAATGTTTTTCTAAAAATAAACCATAAGCAGTGACTGAAGGGGGATGTTTCACAATATATTGGTAAAGAAACGACTTTGGGGGAGGGATGATGATGGAAGCACGCGATTTAGCGGATTTAATCAAGAAAGACCGTTCCGAACGGGCTTCCCGGCGTTTTGAGGGAACCTTCCTTGACTATTTGGAGCTGGTGAAAAAGGACCCTAGCCTGGCCCAGTTGGCTCATGAACGATTGTATCGCTTGATTACCGAACCGGGGGTCGAAACGGTAAAAACCGAGGAAAATCCCAGGTTGCGCAGGATTTATGGCAATGAGATTATTAAAAAATATGCCTTTTTCAGCCAGGATTTTTTCGGCATCGACCGGACATTGATGAAAATCGTCCGTTATTTTCATGCAGCGGCCATGCACGGGGAAGAGTCCCGCCAGGTCTTATATCTGGTAGGGCCGGTGGGATCCGGCAAATCCTCTATCGTGGAACGGTTAAAACGGGCTTTGGAAGAAGCACCGCCGATCTATGCCATTAAAGATTGTCCCATGCGGGAAGAACCGTTGCATCTCGTGCCCAAGCATCTCCGCAAAGAATTCTCGGAAATGTTGAATGTACGGATCGAAGGCGACCTTTGCCCCCATTGCCGTTATCGCCTGAAATATGAATATAACGGTGAATATGAGCGGATGCCTGTGGAAGCGGTGGAATTTTCGATCCGTTCGCGCAAAGGCATCGGCGTGGTTCCGCCGGTGGATCCCAACAATCAGGATACGTCGGTTTTAATCGGATCGGTGGATATTTCCAAGATGGACCTGTATGCCGAGGATGACCCCAGGGTATTGTCGCTCAATGGCGCTTTTAATGTGGGAAACCGGGGCATCGTGGAATTTATCGAAGTATTTAAAAACGAGATCGAATATTTGCATACGATGATTACGGCCACCCAGGAAAAAGCCATCCCTTCCCCGGGGAAAGGGCCGATGATCTATTTTGACGGTGTGATCGTGGCTCATTCCAATGAGGCGGAATGGAACAAATTCAAATCCGACCATACCAATGAGGCCATTCTGGACCGGATCGTCAAAATCGAAGTCCCTTATTGTCTGGAATTAAATGAAGAGATCAAGATCTATCAAAAAATGCTCAAACAGAGCAGCTTTCGGGCGCATTTGGCCCCTCATACCATCGAGATTGCCTCGATGTTTGCGGTATTGACCCGCTTGACGCCTTCGTCCAAGGTAGACCCGCTGACCAAGCTTCGGATTTATAACGGGGAAGAAGTTCTGGAACAGGGCAATGTGAAAAAGGTGGACATCGCCGAGTTGCGGGAGGAAGCCACAAACCGGGAAGGAATGACCGGCATATCGACTCGTTTCATTATGAAAGCGTTGGATACGGCGTTGGCGGAATCGGAAAATAATTGCATCAATCCGCTGGCGATTTTGGATACGTTGGTCAAAGCGGTCAAAGAATTGTCCGTTCCGGAGGAAGAACGGAAGCGCTATTTAGTCTTTTTACAGGATATCCTGAGAAAAGAGTATCACCGGATCTTGGAGTTGGAAGTGACAAAAGCCTTTATTCATGGTTACCGGGAACAGGCCCAGGATCTGTTCAATAATTATTTGGACCATGCGGAGGCCTATGCCAACCGGACTAAAATCAAAGACCGGAATACCGGCGAAGAGCTGGAGCCGGATGAGCGCTTCCTCCAGTCTATCGAAGAACAGATCGGGATCACCGGGACGGCAGCCAAAGGGTTCCGGCAGGATGTAGCAGCCTATATGCTTTATGTGTTGCGAAACGGCGGGAAACTGGAATATGAAAGCTATGAACCGTTAAAAGTGGCCATCGAGAAGAAACTGACCACGGCGGTCCGGGAATTGTCCCGGGTGATTACCCAGACCAAAGTCCGGGATAAGGAGCAAAATGAGAAGTATCAGGCGATGGTGGCGGAGATGAAACAAAACGGGTACTGCGACCATTGCTGCAACGTGGTTCTGAAATATGCAGCTAATAATCTGTGGAAAGATTAGGCCGATGGATCCGAAGCTGGAAAAGAGGTGAGAGCATGGCCGTTTTTCGGGAATCTCCAGGCGATTCGGGACGGGCGGCGGAAGACCGGCGGCGCCATCGGCAGTTGGTGGAAGAGTCCATTAAGAAAAATATCGGCAAAATTATCTCTGAAGAAAGCATCATCGGGCATAGCGGCAATAAGAAGATTAAAATTCCCATTCGGGGATTGAAAGAATATCAATTTATCTACGGCAAAAACCAGGCGGGGGTCGGCAGCGGTTCCGGCGGCGAAAGGCGCGGAGATATTCTGGGCGAAGGCTGGGGAAAGCAGGTGAAAGGGCTGGGACCGTCCGCCGGGAACGAGCCCGGAGAGGACATCTATGAAACCGAGATCACCTTGGATGAGTTAATCGCTTATCTGTTTGACGACTTAAACCTGCCGGACATCGAACGCCGGAAGCTGGCCGAATTGAAAACGGTGGCCAACCGCAAAGTGAAAGGGTATCAACGGAAAGGCCCGCCTCCCCGGTTGGCCAAGAAGAGAGCTGTTATTGAGAAGCTGAAACGGCAGCAAAATTTCAAACGGGTGCAATCGGAGGAGGCCGTTGACGAAGAGGAACCCAAGCGTTTTCCCTTTCGGGAGGAAGACTTGCGTTACCGTCGGATGCGGGAGACGGTCAAACCGGAATCCAATGCGGTGGTCATCTGTATCATGGATACGTCCGGTTCCATGGACCAGACCAAAAAGTATTTGGCCCGCAGTTTCTATTATTTGCTGTATCAATTTATCCGTTTGAAATATGTCTATGTGGAAGTGGTCTTCATTGCGCACAGTACGGAAGCGAAAGAAGTGACGGAAGATGAGTTTTTCCATAAAGCCGAATCCGGCGGTACCTATATCAGCAGCGGATATCAGAAAGCGTTGGAAATCATCGCGGAACGCTATCCACCCCAGGACTGGAATATTTACGCCTTCCATTGCAGCGACGGAGACAATTGGGAGGAAGATAACGCCAAGGCCGTGGAGTTGGCGATCCAATTATGCAAAACCTGCAATCTGTTCGGATATGGGGAGATTATGACCGGTTACAGCACGATCCGGGGGCTGTATAAGGAGGCGATCCATGAACCCAATTTTGCACTGGTGACCATAGACGACCGGGAGGATGTCTGGCTGGCACTCCGGGGAATGTTGGATCGGGAGGGACGCCATGAGTGATGTGACGCTTGACGGATTGGCCCGGTGGAATCAGCGCATTGAAGCCGTCGCCCATGAGGAAGGACTGGATTTTTTCGATACCGAATTTGAGATTTGTTCTTATGAGGAAATGCTGGGTTATGAAGCGTATCTGGGCATGCCCAGCCATTATCCCCATTGGAGTTACGGCAAGGCCTTTGATCGGTTGCATACGTTGTACCGTTACAATTTGAGCGGGTTGCCCTATGAGATGGTGATCAATTCCAATCCCTGTTTGGCCTATTTGATGCGGGACAACAGTTTGCTGTTGCAGATTCTGACCATGGCCCATGTATACGGCCATAATGATTTTTTCAAGAACAACCGGATGTTTCAGGGAACCCGGCCGGAGTTGGTGAGAGAAACCTTTAAAAACCATGCCGACCGGATTCGGGGGTATATCCAGGATCCCACCATCGGGTACGCCGGAGTGGAAAGGATTTTGGACGCCGCCCATGCTCTCCGGTATCAATGTAACCGTTCCCTTAGTCAGAAGCCTCTCAGCCGCGAAGCGCAAAAACAAAAATTGAAGGATGCGTATGAATCGAGGCTTGCTAAGGAATCCGATCCGGAGGCAAGACGGAAAATTGAGCCGCCGGACCTGACGCGGATTCCATTGGAGCCGGAGCCTGATTTGCTCGGGTTTATCCTGGAGTACGGCGAGTTAAGCGAATGGGAGAAAGATGTGCTGCAAATTGTCCGAAGTGAAACGGCCTATTTTGTCCCGCAGATTGAAACGAAAATACTCAATGAAGGCTGGGCCAGCTACTGGCATTACCGGATCCTGAACCGGCTGGAGCTTCCCCCGGAGATGCACTGGGAATTCCTAAAATATCATCATCAGGTGATCCGGCCTCTTTTCGGCGGGCTGAATCCTTATCATTTAGGTTTTACCGTTCTCATGGACGTTGAGCGGCGTTACGGCCGGGAGAAGCTGTTTGAAGTCCGCAGCCTGGAAAATGATCGTTCGCTGATTCGTCGTTATCTCACCCGGGAGCTGTGTCAGGAGTTGCATCTCTTTGAATACCTGGTTGAAGAGGAACGGGCGGTGGTGACGGAGATTGCGGACGAGAAAGGTTGGGAGAAAATCCGGGATACATTGAGCTTAACGGTGGGGCTGGGTTCCGTACCCGTCATCGAAGTGATCGATATGGTAAAAAAAGAGAAATGCCTTATCTTGCGTCATGAATATGACGGCCGGGAATTGGACTTCCATTCGGCCTGTGAAACTTTGAAATACTTGGTGGAATTATGGGGAGGGCCGGTGGTCCTTCATACGTACATGGATGGTTCGGAAAAAAAGATCCAGTGTGACGAATCGAAACGGGTGACTGTATAGCTTGACACACCGGTGTCAAAATGTTTTAATGAACATTGGGATAATTTTGATATATATCTGGATTTTTGCAAATTGTAGAATAAGTGAGGGATATTTGTGGTTGAATTATTGGGATGCAATGGCGCTTACCTGCTGAACGGGGAAGTCCTTCTTGAAGATCACGGCAATGTGACCGCGGACGAAGTCAATGCCAAACTGGCGGAGACGGGCGGAGGCTCAGTGGATGCCGCACAGCTGGATCCGGCGGTGGCTCGGCAGAACACGATTGCTTATTCGATTTTGAAAGCCCACAATCTGTCTGGGGACATGACTCAGTTGAAGCTTCGTTTTGATGCGTTGGCTTCGCATGATATCACATATGTCGGTATCATTCAGACGGCTCGGGCCAGCGGTTTGAAGCAGTTTCCCGTGCCGTATGTTTTGACCAACTGCCATAACAGTTTATGCGCAGTGGGCGGTACCATCAATGAAGACGACCATGTGTTCGGTTTGTCTGCCGCCCAGAAGTATGGCGGAATTTTCGTACCTGCCCACCAGGCGGTTATCCATCAATATATGCGGGAGATGATGGCCGGTTGCGGCCGGATGATCCTGGGTTCCGACAGCCATACCCGGTACGGTGCCTTGGGTACCATGGGAGTGGGCGAAGGCGGCCCGGAGATCGTCAAACAGTTGTTGGAGCGGACGTATGATATTCGATACCCGGGTGTGGTCGCCGTCTATCTGGAAGGCCGGCCGGTTCCGGGCGTCGGCCCGCAGGATGTGGCTTTGGCTATCATCAGGGCCGTGTTTGCCAACGGCTTTGTTAAAAATAAGGTGATGGAGTTCGTCGGTCCGGGCGTGGCCAACCTGACTGTGGATTACCGTAATGGCATTGATGTGATGACCACGGAAACCACCTGTTTAAGCTCCATCTGGAAAACGGATGAACAGGTTAGGGAATATTTTGCAATTCATGGCCGGCCGGAGGCCTATGCCAAGCTTGAGCCTGGGAAGGTCGCCTACTATGACGGTGTGGTCCGGGTTGATTTGTCGAAGATCGAACCGATGATCGCCTTGCCTTTCCATCCGAGCAATGCCTATACCATCCGGGAAGTTAACAGCAATGCGGCTGAAATCTTGAAAGAGGTGGAAGCGGAAGGCCAAAAACAATTGGACAACCCGAAACTCCAATTTAAGCTCAGCCAGAAGATTCGTGACGGCCGTTTGCAAGTGGATCAGGGCGTGGTGGCCGGCTGTGCCGGAGGGACTTTCGAAAATATCTGCGCTATGGCGGAGATCATCGGCGACCGTTCGCTGGGAAGCGGCGAATTCTGGTTGAGCGTTTATCCGGCCAGCCAACCGATTAATCTGGAATTGGTGAATAACGGCGTGGCTGCCCGGTTGATGACTGCCGGTGCCACTTTCCGGACGGCGTTCTGCGGTCCTTGCTTCGGTGCAGGCGATGTTCCGGCCAATGAAGGTTTGAGCATCCGGCATACCACCCGGAACTTCCCCAACCGGGAAGGCTCAAAGCCGGCTAACGGCCAAATCGCTTCGGTGGCGCTGATGGACGCCCGGTCCATTGCTGCCACGGCGGCCAACGGCGGCCTGTTAACCCCGGCGACGGAGATGGTTTCTTCCGTCTCCCATGTGGCCTATCATTTCGACAAACGGGTCTATGACAACCGGGTCTATCAAGGCTTCGGAAAAGCGCAGCCGGAGAAGGAATTGAAATTTGGCCCCAATATCGTGGACTGGCCGAAGATGTCCGCATTAACCGATAATCTGCTGTTGAAGATCGCGGCGGTGATTCACGATCCGGTGACCACCACCGATGAATTGATTCCGTCGGGCGAAACTTCTTCCTACCGGTCCAATCCGTTGAAACTGGCGGAGTTTGCCCTGTCCCGTAAGGTTCCGGAATATGTGGGGAAGGCCAAAGCGGCCCAGGCCTTGGAGTTGGAACGGCAGCGGTTGTTGGAAGAAGGAACGGTCCGGGAACCGCAGTCGACCGAATTGGGACGCCTGTTTGTACCGTTGATTGAGAAAGAACAGCCCACCATGGATGAAGTCTTTACCATGTTAAGCCGGACCGGGATTGGGAGCCTGGTGTTCGCGATGAAGCCGGGCGACGGTTCCGCCCGGGAGCAGGCGGCGTCTTGCCAAAAGGTCCTGGGAGGCTGGGCAAATATTGCGGTGGAATACGCTACCAAACGGTACCGGAGTAACCTGATCAACTGGGGTATGTTGCCCTTTACCATCGATGCCGAAGATGTGGCCAAAATCGTTTTGGACAAATATCTGTTTATTCCGGGAATCCGGGAAGCGGTTCATTCCGGCGCAGAGGAGATCACCGGGTATATCATTGAGGATGACGGACGCAAAGTGCCCGTCCAATTGAAGTTGGCCAATTTGAGCGCAGACGAACGGGAGATTATCCTGGCCGGAAGCTTGATCAATTATTATAAGGCGGGACTGGAGAAAAAATAAATACCAAATGGGTCCGAGGGACCAGGTTCTAGGTTCTGGACCATGGAGGGAACGCATCGGCGTTCCTACCATTACCGAGGGCCCAGCGCCCAGTACCTAATGCCCGTTACCCATAATTAGTTAATTACAAAATAACAGGAGGGAACGTCGATGATCGTTGGTAAAATTGAGAATTTGGAAAAGGATCAGAAATGGTTGCCGGCCGGGTTGGTGAAGGGGTTAAAATACCTCAAAGACACCGATTTTTCAAAAGTGGACGTCGGCAAATATGAGCTGGACGGGGACAAGCTCTTTGCCTTGGTGCAGGAATATCAGACCGCTCCCAAGTCTGAAAAGAAACCGGAAGCCCATGTCAAGTATATTGATATCCAATACATCGCCGAAGGGACCGAGATGTTGGGATTTGCCCCCCTTGGCCCTGCGGCAACGTTGAAAGAAGATTTGCAACCCCAAAAAGATATGTTGATTTATGAGAACGATGTGAAAGATGAATCGTCGATCATCTTAAACAAAGGCGAATATGCCATCTTCTTCCCGGAAGACGTCCATCGGCCCGGATGTATCGCCGGCAGCAGCAGCCCGGTGAAAAAAGTTGTCGTGAAAGTCGCTGTCAGTTTATTATAAGCTATCAACGCTGCCTAGGCGGGTTAACCAAACAATCAACCAAAAAACTCCCACATGCGTGGGAGTTTTTTGGTTACTATATGATGTCATGTCGAAATAATCCGAAATAATTAAATAGTAAGCAATTTAACTTGGGATTTATGGATGATTCAAATTATGGAAGAGCCGGTCCAATGCGGCCTTTGGTCCAACCGGCAGCGGCTGTCCCTGCAAAGGTAATATGGTTTTAAATGATATTGATTTTGAAAAATATTGATTCGGGTTCAACAGTTGTGAATGAATTTTTCAGTTATCATCAATCCGGATGGAGAAAACTGAATCATCGATATTTCCGGTTGGATTGGGATAAAAGGTTACGGGCTGCCTCGTAACCTTTTTTAATATTTTTCGGTAATTTCGGGATTGAATTCCTTCTGTTCTCCGCGTTGAAGGCGCGAGAAACGGCGGGTACGCTTATTAATCCCGGTACATAATGTTGGGGTTAAACTGCAATTGGTAAAACCGTGGGAAACATGTATATATCAAGAAAAAACATTACAAATCAATTACGAAACATTTAAAAATCGACAAAAAACATTATGAATTGTCGAATTTTAACGATTAAATGATTGGATGGTAAAGCGTTATTAAGTTGAAATCTCGGAGATGAATAGCATGAACTGAGTTCCGGCCGAATTCATCAGATATATTTAAAAAAGTTGCTGATAGTTCTGACTATGGAAGGGTAGCCACCTTGCCGTGGTAGCCTTTGCAATAGAATCTCAATTACAGGCGGGGGGAGAGAAACTGGTTTCAAGGGAAAAATTTTTTGTGTAACATCAGGGAGCAATCATCATCAAGGAGGAGTTTCGATGTTTAAATGGTTTAAAGATTTGAAAATAGGGAATAAATTGTTTTTGGGATTTGGAGCAGTGCTTTTGATTTTAATTATCTTGTCGACCATTGTATTTATAAATACTTCCCGATGTGAACAGGTTGTGGCAAAGAATATTTTTATCTATAAAATAATGGGTTATCTGGATGATATGGTATTGGCGCTGACTGAAATGGAAAGCGCTCAACGTGGGTTTAGATTGTCTGGCACAGATAATCTTTTGGACCAATTTAACATGGGTAAAAAGTCATATGAGTCTAATTTTAAATTGATTGTTGAAACAACGGAAATTCAGGAAATAAAGGAATTAATGGAACAGATTAAAGTGGGTGTAATGCAATGGGAAGAGTTTGTCAATAGTACTATCGAGATGCGCCGGGAGATTTCCAAAGGCAACGGTTCGATGGACGATTTAATAGAACTTGCAGGTAAAGCATTGGGTAATAAAAAATTGCAAGAAGTTCGTCAGCTAATCGCTAAATGCGTGCAGATCGAAGAAGAGCTTTTGGAAGAACACAGTGCAACAATGAAAAAGCTTCAGGATATGAATCGGTTGCTGTTGGTCTTTGGAAGTATTATATCCTGTATCTTGGGTGCTTTTGTGGCGGTTGTGATCACCAGGTACATTACCAGAAATATTCAAAATCTAAGTCAAGCCGCTGATAAGTTGGCTGTCGGCGATATTGACGTGAATATTGAGATTGATAGTAAAGATGAACTTGGTAAGCTGAATCAGGAATTTCAGGCCATGGTACTTAATATCCGGGAACAGGCTGAAATTTTGAACCGGATCGCTAACGGAGATTCGTCAGTCACTGTCAAAGAACGTTCTGACAAGGATGTTCAAAGTCTCAGTATAAAGCGGGTGGTTGACACTTTGCAGGAGATAGTATCTGAAACCGGCCGGCTGAGCCAGGCGGCTATTGCGGGCCAATTGACCACCCGGGGCAGGGCGGACCATTTCCAAGGCGGTTACCGGCAGATCGTCGAAGGCATCAACCAAACTCTGAATGCAGTGATCCAACCGGTGATGGAAGCCTCTGAAGTTCTTCAGGAGATGGCCAAAGGAAACCTGCAGGTAGCCGTTCGTGGCAATTATCAGGGAGACCATGCCCTGCTTAAGGATTCACTCAACTTGACCATTGAAAACCTCCGAGGTTATATCGACGATATTTCCAGAGTGCTGACGGAGATGGCCAACGGTAACTTGGATGTGGAGATTGCCGGGGATTATCAAGGAGATTTTGTCAATATTAAAACGTCGCTCAACCATGTGATTCGGTCCTTTAATGAGATCTTGACTGAATTAAATAGAGCTGCTGAACAAGTGGCTGCCGGTTCCCGTCAGGTATCCGAATCCAGTCAGGCTTTGTCACAAGGTTCCGCTGAACAAGCCAGCACCGTGGAGGAGATTACAGCATCTATTTCCCAGATTGCAGCCCAGACCCGTCAGAATGCAGCCAACGCCAATCAAGTGAATGAATTGGCTCTCAATGCCAAAGAGAAAGCCGAACAAGGGAACAGCCAGATGAAAGAGATGCTCTCGGCCATGGAAGAGATCAATCAATCGTCGGCCAATATCGCCAAGATCATCAAAGTCATCGACGAGATCGCGTTCCAGACGAACATTCTGGCCTTGAATGCAGCGGTTGAAGCGGCCCGAGCCGGGCAACACGGCAAAGGCTTTGCGGTAGTGGCCGAAGAGGTCCGCAACTTGGCTGCAAGAAGCGCTAATGCAGCGAAAGAGACCACGGCCATGATCGAAGGGTCCATCAAGAAAGCGGAGATTGGGACGAAGATCGCCAATGAAACGGCAGTTGCTTTGAATGAGATCGTGGAAAGCGTTGCCAAGACCACGGCCTTGATCGGAGAAATTGCTGTGGCTTCCAATGAACAAGCTACCGGTATTGCCCAGATCAATCAAGGTATCGCTCAGGTATCGCAAGTTACCCAATCCAATACGGCTACAGCTGAACAAAGTGCTGCGGCCAGTGAGGAACTGTCCGGCCAGGCTATGAACCTTAAAACGTTGGTTGGCAAATTCCGTATCAAAAATATGTATGGGGTGGAGCTATCTTCCCTGCAGCCTGCGGTTCAATTAGCAGCGGCTTCGTCTAAAGGGAGCATCGTATTAAATGACTTTGACAAATATTGATCCCTTTACCATTCTGCACAAAACATAAGTTGAACCGGTTCAAAGTAAAACGTTATAGAGCAATGAATAACCCGGGGCCGGTGGTCCCGGGTTATCAAACGGGTTTTTATATCAAACCGGTATCGTTTTGAGGTATTTAAGCATTGCAAAAATTCAGAAAGGGGTAAGGATATGGCGGAAATACAGGATAAAAACTTTGGGATAGAAGAGGAGGATACGCAAAAAGGAAAGTACCTTACCTTCGTTGTCGGTAATGAAGTCTATGGCATCGAGATCCGGTATGTTACTGAAATCATCGGGATTCAGGCCATTACCGAAGTTCCGGAACTGCCGGTTTATATCAAAGGGATTATCAATTTACGGGGCAAGATTATACCGGTGATGGATGTCCGGCTGCGGTTTAATAAAGAGTTTAAAGAGTATAACGACCGAACATGTGTGATTGTGGTGGACATCGGCGAGATTTCCATCGGATTAATCGTGGACAGTGTGTCAGAAGTGCTTACTATTCCGGATGAGGATATCGTGCCCCCGCCTCAGGTGAATAAGGCCCAAAACCGTTATATCAAAGCCATCGGCAAGGTTGATAATAAAGTCAGTTTATTACTGGACTGCGAAAAGTTGTTGAATGATGATGAAGTGGCTGTGTTAGCTGAGATTTAGTATAGTTAATATCGCCCGGTTTCTGTCATTGAAACCGGGTGATATGTTTTCGGTTTTGATTGGAGTAAAAGGTTGCGGCTGTCCCGCTGCGTTTAGGAAAAATATAGTTTGTAAAAGCAGCTGCTTTACATGGGAAAATCCGGTCTGTATTGAGACCGGATTTGATAAATTGCTAAATTTTCAATATTTCCGGTTTGGATTGGAATAAAAGGTTACGGGCTGCCTCGAAGCCTTTTTTGATATTCTCACGGATAATCTCCGGATCGAACTCTAACAGCTCTCCGGCAAGCGCATTTGAAGGAGAGATAATCCGAATCGGAATGCGCCGCGTTCCGGGGAAAAGACGGGTATGCTTATTGATGACCCGGGCATATTGCAGATCATTGGCGCTGATTTCGCTGGTGAGAATATTGAATGCCCGCAGTAAGGCATGGAACGGGCCACGATAGCGGACTTCCGGCAACACCGGTTCCAAATCCTGATTAACCGGGAAGGTCAATATCACCACAATCTCATCCGGGCATTCCTCAAAAGCGGCACCCAGAGGGGTAATGTCGCGAAGCCCGCCGTCATACCAATGTTTTCCGTCGATTTTAACCGGAGGGAAATATACCGGAATACTGGCGCTGGCTAGGATGTAATCCCGAAGATGGGGTTCGCTCTCCCGGCAACGGCTGTCGGCGAAGAATAATTCGCCGGTTTCGATGGCTACGGTCCCGACCTTAATGAATTTCGACGGATTACTGCATAACCGGGCAGGATCAACATGTTCGGCCAAAAGCCGGCGGAGGCCTACCGGATTATGTAAGGCGTCATACAGTAAAAGATTGATAATACCGAATTTCGATGAGTTGTAGATGGAACGGTTCCCCCGAATATTTAACCATAGTTCCCGAAGTTCCCGGCTTTGTTTGACCAGCTCCCGGTAATTCCGGGCGGATCCGAGGACGGCGGCATTTAATGCGCCCGCACTGGACCCCAGGAAGATATCAAAATCCAGACCCGCTTCATTGACTAAGAAATCAATGGCTCCGCATTCAAAGGCTCCCCGGGAGCCTCCTCCCGCCAATACCAATGCCCGTTTCATAATGCCAACCTCTTGTTCCAAAATTTTGCTTCGTTTTATTATATTCGCTGTCCCGGGGTTCGGTACATCGTTCCCGATAGAGGGCAATAAGTTATAAATGTGGGCTACGTCGTTCTGGGCCTTGAATGGCAGTGAAGTTAATAGATGTACTAAAGGGCGTAATGTCGTAAGTGTGATCTGGGATGGGCAACAATCAGTTATCCACAGATCCGTTACAAAATTGTAATTTTTGTCAAAATCCTTCAGATAATGTCGAATTATTCCGATAAAATAAGTTAGATATGGTAAATCATTACGTGATTGGATTGTTTACTAAGTATAGGAATTTATTGATTTTTTATTTTTTAAGTTTTCAAAGAAGGCCTTCTTAGATAAGGATAATGCTTATGAAAGAGGGAGGTTGAGATATAAAGAGATTAATTGAATGACCGGATGTATAAAAAAGACGGATTTATGCGTTATCAATGGAACAATCATCAAGGAGGAATCACGGTGTTCAAATGGTTTAAAGATTTGAAAATCGGGAACAATTGTTTTTTGGTTTTGGAACGGCGATTTTAGTTTTATTATCCTCTCGATCATTATTTTTACGAATATTACTCAAAATATTGCAATTGTTGCTAAGAACGTACATACCTATGAAATTATCGAAAACTTGGATGCCATGTTGCTGGCGATCACCAGTATGGAAAGTGCCCAACGTGGATTCGGATTGTCTGGCAATGAAGCCTTTTTGGATCAGTTTTTCTCAGGCAGAGAATCATTTTACGCTTATATAAAAGCTATTGATGAGAAGGCTGGGAATCAGAGAGTACAGCAATTGTTAGACCAGATTAAATTGGATTTAGAGGAATGGTTGCGTTTTGCTGAAAGTACTATCGAATTGCGCCGGGAGATCACGAAAGGCAACGCTCTCATGAATGAAATAGTAGAGCTGGCGGCTAAAGCTTTGGGTAAAAAGCAAATGGAAGAAATTCGTCAGCTGATCGGCGAGTGCCGTAATATCGAAGTAGAGCTTTTGGGAGAACGGAGCGCAACTCTAAAAAAGCTTCAAAATTTGAATCGAATGTTATTGGTGGTTGGGGCTATTGTGGCTAGTTTGTTGGCAGCCTGTGTGGCCTTTGCGATTACTTCATATATTACCCGGAACATTCAAAAACTGATTCATGCGGCGGATAAAATGTCCGTCGGCGATGTGGAAGTTGATGTGGAGGTCGAAAGCAAAGATGAAATCGGCAAACTGAATCAAGCATTCCAGGCCATGATCGTCAATGTCCGGGAACAGGCGGGCATTGCTGACCGTATTGCCAACGGAGATTTGTCAGTGGAAGTGAAAGAACGTTCTGATAAGGATGTCCAGAGCCTGAGCATGAAACGGATGGTGGAAACTTTACGGGAATTGGTATCCGAGACTGTC
>JAKOSX010000035.1 GCA_029776595.1 Bacillota bacterium
AGGGATTATCTGCACCGGTCCATTCCTACGGCAACCACCGGCCGGGGAAGCAAGATTTCCTGCTTTGAGCTGCCGGAGGACCTGGACCGGGAAACGATGCAACGGATTGCCGGAGCCCGGGTGGAAAGTATAAAACAATTGCATGCGGCCTTTCAACCGCTATTGGATTCCATGGGCCTCCGGCGGCTTTATCAAACCGTGGAATTACCGTTGATCTCCGTCTTATTTGAGATGGAACGGGCCGGAATTCGGGTGGACGCGGAAGTTTTGCGCAGTTTCGGGGATGAGCTTAAAAAGCGGCAGTTGGCCTTGGAAGCCGAAATTTATGATTTGGCCGGGGAACGGTTTAACATCGGTTCTCCCAAACAGTTGGGCGTTATTCTTTTTGAAAAATTGGGACTGAAAGCGCCGAAGAAGACGAAAACCGGTTATTCCACGGATGTGGCGGTGTTGGAAGAACTGGTTCATGATCATCCCATCATCGCCCGAATCATGGAATACCGGCAGAATGTGAAATTACAGTCCACCTATATCGATTCGTTGATCGCGTTGATCAACCCCAAGACCGGCCGGGTCCATACCTCGTTCAATCAGGCGGTAACCACCACCGGGCGGTTGAGCAGTACTGAGCCGAATTTGCAGAATATTCCCGTCCGTTCCGAAGAGGGGCGGATGATTCGCCGGGCGTTCATTCCGGCGGATGAAAACCATCTGCTGTTGGCGGCGGATTATTCCCAGATCGAACTTCGGGTGATGGCCCATTTTTCAAAGGACGAGGCCTTTATGGAAGCCTTCCGTCGCCATGAAGACATCCATAAATATACGGCAGCCGCAGTCCGAAACATACCGGTGGAAGAGGTCACCAAGGAGATGCGGGATCATGCCAAGGCCATTAACTTTGGGATCATCTACGGTATCAGTGGTTTTGGTTTGGCCCACAATATGGGTGTCAGCCGCAAAGAGGCGGAGCAGTTCATTAAGGCGTATTTTGAACAATATCCGGGCGTCCGGCGGTATGTGGAACAACTGATCGAAAGTGCCCGGGAGAGCGGCGAAGCCCGGACCCTTCTGGGCAGGATCCGGAAACTCCCTGATTTACATTCCCGTGTCTTTTCTCTGCGGTCTTTCGCGGAGCGGATGGCCCGAAATACGCCCATTCAGGGGACGGCGGCGGACATTATTAAAATTGCCATGGTACGGATCGGAAAACGGTTGAGAGATGAGCCGCAATGGGGAAGGTTGTTGCTTCAAGTCCATGACGAACTGGTCTTTGAAGTGCCCAAGGATAACTGGCGAAAGTTGGCGGATATGGTCAAAACCGAGATGGAACAGGCCGTGCAACTGGATGTCCCGTTGGAAGTGGACATCAAAATCGGAGAAAATTGGGGAGCCATGACTTCCGTCACGTTGGAGGATTAACATGCCCGAATTGCCTGAAGTGGAAACGATTCGGATTACATTGGAACCGAAATTAATCGGACGGAGGATTACCGGAGTCTTCGTCGCTTTACCCAAAATGATTCAACATCCGACGCCGGAAGCATTGGAAACCTTGTTGACGGGGCGGAAGATCACCGCTATGGACCGACGCGGCAAATATCTGTTAATCCGGTTGGACGATGCTGCCACATTAGCCATTCATCTGCGGATGACCGGCCAGTTGACGGTGGAAGAAAGGGACCTTCCTCCGAAAAAAGCGACTTATTTTACGCTTGGGCTGGACAACGGGACGGAATTCCGCTTTAACGATGTGCGGAAATTCGGAAAGGTTTTTTACTTTGAATGCGGGAAAGTTCCAGTGTCACTCATGCGGCTGGGCCCGGAGCCCTTGTCGGATGAATTTACGCCGGAGCGGTTGAAACGCTCCTTTGCCGGCCACCGGCTGGCTGTTAAAAAAGCTCTGCTTAATCAGGAGATCATTGCGGGCATTGGGAATATATACGCGGATGAAGCATTATTTTTAGCCAAAATTCTTCCGTTCCGGCCGGTGAATTCGTTGAAAGATACAGAGATTGAGGCTTTGTATCATGCCATCCGGCAGGTATTGACGGAGAGCATCCGTCATCGGGGCACTACCAAACGGGATTATCGGGACGGCGAGGGGCATCCCGGATCCTATCAGCATCATTTGCGGGTTTACGGAAGGAAAGGAGAGCCTTGCCCTGTTTGCGGTTCGCCCATTTCCAAGCATATTTTCGGAGGGAGAGGAACCCATTTCTGCCCCGTCTGTCAGGGATAATCCGGAGGTGATTGGATGAAAACCATTGGCTTGACCGGAGGGATTGCCACAGGCAAATCGACGGTGGGCTCCATTTTAGCGGAACTGGGTATTCCGGTTTACAGTGCCGATAAACTGGCACATGATGCCATTCGCCAAGGGACCCCGGTTTACTGGCAGATTTTGTCCCGATGGGGCCGGGAAGTCCTGAAGGAGGATGGGGAGATCGACCGGAAACGCTTGGGCAACATCGTATTTTCCGATGAAGCGGAACGCCGGATGCTGGAGGGCATGATCCATCCGGTAGTTATTGACGAGATAAAACGGCTCATCTGCGAGGGGAAACAAAAAGGCGAACCGGTAATGGTCTTTGAGGTACCGTTGCTATTCGAGGTCAATTTGGAAGGAATGTTTGACCTGGTATGGGTGGTCAGCCTGCCTCCCGAGGAACAGTTGAAGCGGTTGATGCAGCGGGACGGTTTGACCCGGGCTGAAGCCGAGCGGCGGATCCAGGCTCAAATACCCTTGGCGATCAAAGAAGGAAAAGCCGATGCCGTTATTAATAATCAATATGATTTGGGCCGGGTTCGGGAAGAAATTATCAGGATATTGGATGCAATTGGAGTGACATGGTGCAAAAGCAAAGGTTAAGCACATATCATTGGCTTTGGTTGCTGGTGATTTTCTCGTTTTTTTTACATAAGCCCATCTTGCGTATTTTTTTTATTTTCGATTATCGGCAAAGCATTCAGACCTTCAGCCAGGCTTATGGGCTGGATCCTCATTTATTGGGGGCGGTGATCTTCGTGGAAAGCCGGTTTGATCCGACGGCCAAGTCCAGCAAGGGGGCTGTTGGGCTCATGCAAATTATGCCGGCCACCGGCGAATGGGTTGCCCGTCAAATGGGGTGGGAAAGTTTCCGCCCGGAAGACTTGACGGATCCTGTCAAAAATCTGGAACTGGGCTGTTGGTATTTGGCTTATCTTAAAAAATATTTTAACGGAAACGAAGTGGCGGCTTTGGCGGCTTACAATGCCGGCCACCGTTATGTTCAGGATTGGATCGACACCAAGGTTTGGGAGGGAGACTTGGTCAAGATTGAAAAGATTCCTTTCGTCGAAACCAAAAAGTATCTCTTCCAAATTAACGCCATCCGGAAGATATACCGTTATCTCTACCCTGAGCTGACAATAAATAGTGCATGAGAAGGGTATACGGTTCACAGTGCACAGTTTCCAAGTTTTGGCGTGAGGCATGAGGTACGAGGTGTGAGTCTTTGGGAAAGGAACGCACATGTACGTTACGTACAATGATTTGATTTGGGTTCTAGGTTATAGTCGGAATGCGTTCCTTTCCTGTACCCAGTACCCCATGTCTGGTATCTAATACCTGATACTAAGTACCCATCACTTTAAAGCCTAAGTAAAAAAGAAGATTTATCTGGTAAAAGAGCCTTTTCCGATGCGGGGAAGGCTCGTTTTCATAGGGTCTGACCATATGATAAACCGGAGGTGATGATCAGTGAGTAATACATGCATCGTATTGCGGGACATTGAAAGAGTCTCCCAAGTCGTCGCTAATTTCCTCACCAGTCCTGGTTCGCTTACACCGGCTGCCGTCACTGATTTGGTCAGTCAGATCGAACTGATTCGGGGGGCAGTCCGCTCATTGCCGCTTGCGGCGGATATTAAGGCGGATATCTTAAACCGGTTGGCACAGGCCCAAGCTGTTCTCCAGGCCGGTGTCGGCGGGCCGTTGCCCACGTTAACCACAGTCTTGCAACTGTTGCAATTGGTTGCGCTGAAAGTTCAGACGCATCCGGTTCCCTGCACGCAGGGGTTAACCATCGTTCATCCTTCCAATTGTTTCAATACGACCTGTCAGTGTTGCCAATAACTGTTCGTGAAATCAAACAGATAAATGCAAGGCGATCGGATGATCGCCTTGTCTATTCTATTTCAGAAATTTGCCGATAAATATAATACCGTCATCCCGGGGCTTGAGACGGGACAAGCCGTTTTTTACCGAAGATTAACAAATTATTGAACTTTTATGAAAGGATTCCGGGGATGGTTACAGAAACAATATTTTAACAAGTAAGAAGGTGAGGCAGTGATGCTAAAGGCGGTTGTTTCCCGGTCGGGGCGGGTTGAAATCATGAAACGCCTCTACAGGCAGGGAAATCTGTTCTTGGCCCAACGCCGTCCGGAGTTGGCGGCCAAACAGTACCAGAAATATTTGGCCTTTTATCATCAAGGGTGGGAAGCGGAACCGGCCGTAATTGCCGATATTTACCATAATTTAGGGATGATTGCCGAAGAACGGCAGGCCATCGACGAAGCCATCGACTGCTACCAACACGCATTAAAGCATAATGCGTATCATGGTATGACCTGGGTATTTCTAGCCAAACTATATTTAAACCGTTATGAGGAAGAGCACCGGCAGTCCGATCGCATTCTGGGCATCGAAGCATTGAAAGAGGCCGAACGGTATAAAACCGGCTTTCCGGCGGTTGACTTTTTAAAAAAGAGGTATGCGATTGCCTAGAGCTGTGGCTTAGACATGCGCCGGGATAAGTTCACATATGAGACGTCACCGGTATCGGCATTTCGGTAAAACGGTCGATACCGGTTTTTGCTGTTAATCAAAGTAAAGCTGGAGGTTTTATATTTATGCCGAAAATGGCCGTGGTTTCTCTCGGATGTTCGAAAAATCTGGTGGATACCGAAATCATGCTCGGGCGTCTGGTCAAACATGATTGGGAGTTGACGTCCGATTTCAGTGAAGCTGAATTGATCTTGGTGAATACCTGCGGATTTATTGAAAGCGCCAAATCGGAGTCAATTCAACATATATTGGAGATGGCTGCGTATAAAGAGCCGGGCCGCGGCCGTTGCCGCATTTTGGCGGTTGCCGGATGCCTGGTCCAACGCTATCTGGACGATTTAAAGGCGGAAATCCCCGAAGTGGATTATTGGATTGGCCTCAACCAACTGGACCAGATCGCAGCTATTATTTCCGGAGAACCGGTGCAGGCCGGGGATGCCGCTCCTTTTTTGAATAATGAAAATCTAGAGCGTTACCGGGTGACGCTTTCCCATACGGCTTTCTTGAAAATTGCTGAAGGATGCAGCCACCGATGCGCTTATTGCGCCATTCCGTTGATTAAAGGGAGGTACCGCAGCAGAGTTCCGGAGGCGATTGTCGCGGAAGCCGTTCGGTTGGTGCAGGGCGGCGTGAAAGAATTAAACATTATTGCACAGGATATTACCATGTACGGGAGAGATTTGTCCCGGGATCTCAATTTACGGGTCTTGCTGGAACGGATCCTGGATGAAGCGCGGCCGGACTGGATCCGCCTGCTTTATGCCTACCCGTCGGGCCTGGACGAAGAATTGCTGCGGTTCATCGGCACTACGCCCAATATCTGCAAGTATTTGGATTTGCCCTTTCAACATATTAACGAACGGATTTTACGGCTGATGAACCGGAAGGAAAACCGGGAAATGCTGTTGGAACGCCTAAGAATGATCCGCGAGACGGTCCCGGGGATGGTGCTCCGGACCACCTTTATCGTGGGTTTTCCCACCGAGACGGACGCTGAATTTGAAGAGCTCCGCCAATTCGTGGCCGAAGGCCATTTCGAGCATGCCGGCGTTTTCAGTTATTCCCGTGAGGAACAGACTCCGGCTTATGATTTGGAGCCGCAGATTGATCCGGAGGTAAAAGAGGAACGCCGTCGGCTTCTCCTGGAAACCCAGCAAAGAGTTTCCGCTCGGTTGTTACAGCGCTTTGTCGGTCGGGAGGAAAGGATATTAATCGATAAAGTCTATAATGACGGGAGGGCTATTGGGCGCACGGAAGCTTTTGCCCCGGAAGTGGACGGGGTGGTCTCGGTGGAAGGCTATGATGGTCCGAGCGGGGTCTTTATCAGCCGCCGGATTACCGGAAATGATGCATATAACTTGTTCGCTAAAAAATAACCCGTGATTAGCCCCTTTTTGCCGACAGGATTTTCAGCTTGGGCAGCGAATGTTGTAGATGACCAAAAGACGGAGGAACACCATTATGAGTCTGGCCAATTGGATTACGACAATACGGATTATCTTGGCTCCGGTTTGTGTCGGGATTTTGTTTTGGGATATTCCGGGGCGGGATCTGCTTGCGGCCACGATTTTTATCATCGCCGGGTTGACGGACGGTTTGGACGGATATGCCGCGCGGGTCCGAAAAGAAATCAGCACTTTCGGTAAATCCTTCGATCCGTTGGCGGACAAAATTTTAATCATTCTGACCCTGGTGGTTTTGGCCAATTTGGGCCGGGTTCCGGCCATTGCGGTCTGGATCATCATTTTGAGGGAAGTGATGATCACTATTTTGCGGCATTTTGCCGGTAAAAAAGGGCTTACGGTGGCTGCCAGCCCCTGGGGTAAGATGAAAACCTTTTGTCAGATCGTTGCCGTGGCTGCCGTCATGTTGGGGTTTTCCTGGAGCATTTATGTGTTGTGGGCAGCCGTGGTGCTGACCATCTGGTCGGGTATTGACTATCTCTGGCATTGGAAAAGCGCTTTTACAACCAAGGACAAATCTGAAAAAGATTTAGAAAAGATGCCGCTTTAAGCGGCTTTTTTTTGTGGTTTCCACCAGTTCTTTAAGGCCTTCTACGGCGATGTCGATTTCTTCCAGAGAATTATAGCATCCAAAACTCATCCTGACCATTCCCGGAGGTTTCTGCGGGTTGGTTTCCCGATAGTCCAGGGATAACAATTCCGCGACATACCGCCGGGCGCAGAAACAGCCGCTCCGCACTCCGATTCCGTAATGATCTGATAAATATTCCGCCACATCCCGGTGATAAAGGTTTTGGACATTAAAGCTGATGACGCCGACCCGCTCCCAATCTTGGGCATTATAAACCGTCAATTCCGGTATTTGGGCCAATTGGTGCAAGGCGTGGCGGATTAAACGGTTTTCATGGGCCATGAGCGCCGGCCAGCCGATGGCCGTGATGGTGCGGCATGCTTCGGCGACGGCGATGGCGCCCAGGACATTGGGCGAACCGGCCTCTTCGTTTTCCGGCGGAGGACTCCAGATAATGCCATGGGGGCCGATGCCTTTCACCGTGCCGCCCCCGACCTGGCTGGGGCGGCCCTTTTCAAACAGGGCCCGGGGGCCGATGAGCACGCCGGTTCCGAACGGGGCGTAAATTTTATGGCCGGAAAAGGCGATAAAGTCGAGATGGCGGGGATCGTCCCATGGCGGATTGGCGATGGGACGGTGTGGAATCAATTGGGCTCCGTCCACCAGAATTTTGGCACCATAGGCATGGGCCATTTCGGCTATACTGTAGATAGGCGGAAGATAGCCGCTGACATTGGAGGCACCGCTGACCGCCACCAGTTTGACGTTCCCCGCGTTTTTCCGGAGGACGTCTTCCAGGTCCTCCAGATCCAGATCGCTGTTTTTCAAGGGGACGCAGTGATGTTTATAGTTTTGCCAAGGAAGTTCATTGGAATGGTGTTCCACCTTGGTGAAGATGATCATCTCTCCCGGTAGCCAGGGGAGGTAATGGCTGAGTTTGTTAATGGAATCCGTGGTGTTTTTGGTGAAGATGATCACGTCCCGTTCAGGGTCGGCGCCGACAAACCGGGCGATGACGGCCCGGGCGGATTCGTAGCGTTCGGTCGAATATTTGGATTTAAAGCCCGTGCCCCGATGGACGCTGGAATACCAGGCGGCCGCCTCGGCGACGGTTCGCATCACCGTTTTGAACGGCGGGGTGCTGGCCGCATTGTCCAAATTGATATAGCGTTTTTTGCCGCGGGAAGTCTCCGCCTTTTTTTCGTATCCGTAGATCCATTGGGCAAAACTATCCAACCTCGTCACCTCATGGTTATTGTATGAGAGGTTGGGACTTTGGGCTACTCTTTTTGCAGGGATTCGATGGTTTGATTCAGGGCTTCTCCTTCTTCCAAAGCGGAAAAGGGCAGGTTTTCAATGAGTAATTTGCCGGCGTTGATGCGGGCCACAAATTTGCTGCCGCTTTTAAGGTTCAAGGCTTCCAGGGCTTTCTCGGGAAGCTGAAGTTGGCGGTGTTCATCAAGTTCCAAAATGTATTCCATGACGGGTACCTCGCTTTTTTACGGTTAGTGTTGCCGGGAAACGGTCTTTTTACCCATAGGCTCAGGGTTCCGTCCTTTCGTCCGTACTGGAATTTACTTTGTAATATTACCAGTCTTTTTGATGTTTTTTTATAAGATAGCTGGGTAAATTAAGAGTACGACAGACGAAAGGGGGGAAAATGAATGGGTACCGGACAACGTTCCAACAACTATGTTGTGAAAGAGGCGGCGCAAGCCCTTCAAAACATGAAGTATGAGATCGCCAAAGATCTGAGCGCTGCGAATATCATCAATACAGCGCCGATTCAGGGAGATTACTGGGGGTATATGACGGCGAAAGACTGTGGTCATGTTGGTGGTCAAATGGTGAAAAACATGATCCTGGCCGCCGAGCAATCTCTGTCGAATCAGGCTGTCGCTAACGTTCAGACCAGCTTCAACGCTTCGCTGGGTTATCAGAAACAAAATGATACCCTGCAGCAGAATCCCAGCCTGAATCTTAATAGTTTGGACAGCAAGTACTGATTGTACTTATCCCTCGGGTGGAGCGGAGCTCCACCCTTATTTTTTGCCTTATTGGTAACTTAACTGTTCATTGGGAGGAATTTGAAGGATAAAACGAGAATAAATGCTGAACAATGGGAGGTGTTCAGGTGAAAAAAGCAGATATCGGAATCTTTGGAGGTTCCGGATTTTATTCATTTTTGGACGATGTGGAAGAAATCACAGTGGAAACCCCTTACGGGGCACCCAGTGATAAGATAGCCATTGCCACGATAAGCGGAAAACGGGTGGCTTTCCTTCCTCGCCACGGAAAAGACCATCAGTATCCGCCGCATATGATCAATTACCGTGCTAATGTCTGGGCGATGAAGTCGCTGGGGGTGCGTCAATTAATTGGGCCTTGTGCGGCGGGGAGTCTGCAGCCTCATATTAAACCCGGGGATTTTGTCGTCGTTGATCAATTTGTCAATAAAACCTATAACCGGAAAGATACTTTTTATGACGGTCCGATTGTCCGGCATGTGAGCGCGGCGGATCCTTATTGCGAACGGATGCGCCGGGTGGCTATCGACGCTGCTGGCAAATTGGGCATCACGGTCCATCCCCGGGGGACTGTGGTGGTGATCCAAGGGCCGCGTTTTTCGACCCGTGCCGAAAGCCAGGAGTTTAGTAAAAACGGTTGGGAAGTCATTAACATGACACAGTATCCCGAGGGATGGCTTGCCCGGGAACTGGGTATTTGTTATATTAATATCGCCTTGATTACCGATTATGACGTGGGGCTTGAAGGAAATCCCGACATCAAGCCGGTGACCCATGAAGAAGTGCTGAAAGTCTTTGAACGCAACAACGATAAACTCCGCGGACTGCTCATGGAGTTGGTCTCAACATTGCCGACGGAGTTTGAGTGCAGCTGTGAAAAAGCCGTTGAGTAAAGGGAAACAACGTTGATGAACCAGTTGTTTTCAAAGGAATTATTGGTAATCACTGCGGCGAGCCTGCCCTACCTTGAGTTACGGGGGGCCATACCGTTGGCTTGGCGATTGGGTCTTTCACCGTGGGAAGCGTATATCCTTTCGGTCTTTGGAAATATGGTGCCGGTGGTCCCGATCATGCTGTTAATCGATCCCCTTTCCCGGTGGTTGCGGCGATTTCGCATCTTCGACCGTTTTTTTGAAGGGTTGTTTATCCGGTGCCGGCGGCACCAGGAAGAGATTAAAAAGTATGGATATTGGGGCCTGGCTGTCTTTGTGGCCATTCCGCTGCCCATGACCGGGGCATGGTCCGGCGCGGTCATTGCGTTTTTGATGGGGCTTAGGAAACGCCATGCCTTGATCGCCATCTTTGCCGGCGTGCTGGTGGCGGGATTGATCGTTCTCACGGCAACGTATGGTTTGTCTTGGTTGTTGGTGGGCGCCCGGGGATGAACTCATAATTTTGGAAAATAAGAATAAACTAATGCTAGTCGATGATAATGTCAGGAGGTAAATGAGGTGGAAGAAGAAGCGTTGGAGTACGAAGGCGAAGAGCCGGAGTATGATCTTCCGTGTGCGTTATGCCGCCATAATGAAGTGTGTAATCTCTGGAAAGACGGAAGAGAGATATGCTATTCATTCAGCTGTCAAAATTAAGCTTTAATAATCGGCGTCATCCGCCGATTTTTATTTTAAGGAGCAATTCATCACAAAAAGCTTTATTTAAATGGTAAAAACATGTAATATATTATAGTGAAGCCGTTAAAACCAACAAGGAGCATCGATGGAAGTACTGCAGAATATTATCTCTCATTGGACCGAGCCGGAGATTTTGGCTCAATACAGGGAATATCTGCTCATTATCGTTTTTCTTTACAGTTTCTTGGAAGTGATTTTTCCGCCGCTGCCCGGCGATACGTTGCTGATTATCAGCGGCTCGATTACCGTCGCAGCCAATCTAAATCCGATATTTACGATCCTTTCGGCCTCTTTGGGAACTTTCTTCGCTTCGCTTCTCCTTTATCACCTGGGGGCGAAGATGGAACGGAAATTATTGCATTCGCAGCGGTTTTCCTCCATTTTGGATTCGAAGACCTTTATCAAGATCGAACGGGGATTCCAACGGTTCGGATTTTTAATCATCCTGCTGAGCCGGTTTCTTCCGGCGGTCCGTTCCGGGGTGGTATTGGCCGCGGGAATCGTCAATATGGAAAAAAACCAGACCATGCTGGCTTTGGCTGTCAGTATTCTCCTTTCCACCTCCATGTTCATTTACGGGGGGCGTTTTTTAGGCCGACGGTTGGACAAAATTATGCAATTGTGGGAATCCCATTTTTGGCTTTTTTTAGGAATTATGGGTGGCATTGCTTTGGGATTCTTCGCCATATACCGTTTTTATCGGAACTACCGACATAAGCATGCCGGAACAGGGGAAAAGAATGAGCCGTAAACCGAAAGTGGTTTATTATTGCGAACAATGCGGTCACCAGGAACCGAAATGGATGGGGAAATGCCCCTCTTGCAACCAGTGGGGAACTTTTCAGGAAGAGCATGAGTTGGAAGGGTTGGAGGAATTAGGCAGTTTAAGCAGCCATCAGCAGCCCCGCCCCATCAATGAGATTAACGTCGATTATTCCGCCAGGATCAGTACGGGCGGGCAGGAGTTGGACCGCCTGTTGGGCGGAGGTATCGTTAATGGCTCCGTCCTGTTGTTGGTGGGAGATCCCGGCATCGGCAAAAGCACGTTGAGTTTGATCGTTGCCGGTAATATCGCCCGGAAAACCGGAAAAGTGTTATACGTCAGCGGCGAAGAGTCGGCGGAACAAACGAAGCTCCGTGCTGATCGGCTGGGGAAATTCCCCGATAACCTCTATGTCATCTCCGAGACCAATTTGGATTTCATCCAAAAACATATTGAAAAACTGCAACCCCGGTTTATTGTTTTGGACTCCATTCAGTCGGTGTTTTTAAGTTCGGTTCGTTCCACGCCGGGATCGCCTTCGCAGATTAAGGAATGTACGTTGTTTTTGATACGTATCGCTAAGCAGATGGGAATCCCCATCATGCTCATCGGCCAGGTGACGAAGGAGTCTCAATTGGCCGGACCCAGGGTTTTGGAACATTTGGTGGATACTGTCGTTTATTTGGAAGGTAACCGCAACCAAAACCTGAGGGTGGGACGGGCCGTGAAAAACCGGTTCGGTTCAACCAATGAAGTGGCTTTGTTTGAACTGACCGATTCCGGTTTTGAAGAAGTCAGCAATCCTTCCGAATATCTGTTGGGAAACAGAAACAACCCGATGCCGGGATCGGTGATCGTGGCTTCAGCCCGCGGGACCCGGCCGATTTTCACCGAGATTCAGGCATTGGTGACCGAGACGGCGGAAGGGATTCCGCCGCGTCACATTGCAGTGGGGGTGGATCGAAACCGTTTGTTGCTGGTCACTGCGGTGATGCAACGTTGGATGGGCGAGCGCCTCGGCAACAAAAATATTTTCGTTTCCACCGGAGGAGGTATCGAGTCCGACGATCCGGCGTTGGATTTGGGGATTGCCGCTGCTATCTTTTCATCGATGCGCGGGATTACTTTCGCCCATGATCTGTTTTTCATCGGGGAGCTGGCTTTGTCCGGCGAAGTCCGGCCGACGCCGGATTTGGTCCGGTTATTGAATGAAGGGAAACGTTTGGGTTTCAAAGACTGTGTGATTGCGAAACGGGGTATTGCAAAAGTACCCCCCGATCTGGGGATGAATTTATTCGGCTTAGAGCATATCGGGGGTTTTACCCGAATTTTACCTGCCATTCGCCAATAAAATCATGTGAGGGGGAGCTCAATGGCTCAAGAAGAACCGTGCCGTGATGATTTTTATAAAGTAATCAAAATGGTGGCTCCCGGGACAATGCTCTATGAAGGATTGGAGAATATTCTTCGGGCGAGGACCGGAGCCTTGATCGTAGTGTCCGATGCGGAGTCCGTCATCAAGCTGGTGGACGGAGGTTTCCGGATCAACTGCGATATGGCGCCTTCGTTGTTGTACGAATTGGCCAAGATGGACGGAGCGCTGATTTTATCGTCGGACGCCAAGAAAATCCTTATCGCCAATGCGCATTTGACGCCGGATCATTTGATCCCGACCACGGAGACGGGGACGAGGCACCGTACGGCCCAACGGTTGGCCGTTCAAACCGGGGAGCTGGTTATCGCCATTTCCCAGCGGCGGAACGTGATTACGCTTTACAAAGGAAATCAGCGGTTTGTCATGCGGGACATCGGGACGATTCTGGCCAAAGCCAATCAGGCATTACAAACCCTTCAAAAATATAAGAGTGTGTTGGAACAGGCATTATTGAATCTTTCTGCGTTGGAATTTGAAGATCTGGTGACTTTGGCCGATGTCTGCACGGTGATCCAGCGCGCGGAGATGGTCAGCCGGATTGAACAGGAAATCCAGCAATATATCGTTGAGTTGGGCAGTGAAGGCCGGCTGGTCAGTATGCAGCTGGAAGAGCTCATCGTGGACGTGGATATCGAAGGGAATATGGTCTATCGCGATTATCTGCAGGGGGAAGGCAATACGGTGGAACAAATCCGAAAAGAGATTGCCACCTGGAACGATGATGAGCTGCTGGACTTCAATATGCTCGGGAGGGTCCTGGGTTATCCGGGCGTGAGCATGGATCAGTCGGTGACTCCCCGGGGATACCGGATCCTTCGGAAAATCCCGCGTCTGCCCTTCCCCGTGGTGGAAAATCTGGTTAAGACCTTCAAGGAGTTGCAAGTGATCTTAAGCGCCACCACAGAGGAACTGGATGATGTGGACGGCATCGGGGAAGTCCGGGCTCGGGCCATCAAAGAAGGGCTTCGCCGTCTGCGGGAGCAGGTTTTGTTGGACAGGCATATTTAACTGCCTAACATGTATCCGGTCATGAATATCAAAGCGGCGTTGTAGTCGATGGCCGGCTCGTTGGCGGAAAAGGATTCGGTGCGATCCGCGTAACTCCAAGGGCCGCTGCGGGCCGGTTCCACGGCGGAATCCGCGTTATTATTGGGCCCGCCCACCAGCATCCCCGGGATCATCCGGCCGCCGGAGACGACCCAGCGGTGGTGAGGATATTGGACCGGATTGGAACCTACGCCGGTGATGAACGATTTGGAAAGAGGATTTAACCCCAAGACGAAGTGAAGCTGGGCTTCGGCGGCTTGGCGGTAATCCGGATTCGGCGCAAGCTCATCTGCCCAAATTAAGGTAATACCCCGAGACAGGCCTTCTTTATTAGAGGCCCATTTAAAATCCTGAAAATGTAAAGAGTATCCATAACCGCTTTGTTGGGACAAGGTCATGATCCGTTCCGCCAGGGCGGTTATTTTATTGACGGCCACCTGCTTCAGGCCGTTTTCCGAAGACATTCGCTGTGCGTAATGAAAATATCCGAGGAGCGACGGATCTTCCCATCCAAAAGCTTCAGGTTGATGCCGGGCGATCATGGTAATACCCGTGGCATCGGGCGGGGCTTGGGTGAGGACTGCCATTTCCAGTGCGGCCCATATCCGGTCGGCTGTGTCGTCAGCGTAATAATAGGGCCCGGAACCCCGATCGTCCAGTTCTCCTTTTTCCCAAAGGCTTTCCGGATAGCGCTTCAGAAATGCCCATGCTTTCATGGCAGCGTCGAAAAAGGTCCGGGCCAAGGCCGGATCGATGCTGCGCCAGACACGGGCGGCAATGCTCATGGTTGCTGCGAATTTGGCTGTATCCGCCGTCGAAGTTCCGAATAAATAACGGTTTTGGGTATCGGCTTCCGGAAGGGTGTTGAGCTCGGGCCATCGGATTCCTGCCAGTTTCCGGTGTATTCCTCCGTCGGGCCGTTGCAGGGTAAGGAGCCATTTCAAACCGATCAAGGCTTCGTCCAGGAGATCGGCCCGGCCGTTACCGCTTTCCGGTATCTGTAATTGGCCGTCATAGAATCGCTCCGGCCATAATTCGTAGAGGGTCAGCATTAAAGCGACGGTTATCGTGGTGGTGGCGGCATATTTCCCGTAGTCGCCCGCATCATGCCAGCCGCCGCAGGATTGGACCGGCGCATTTGACGACAGCAGAAAGCCGTCGTGAGTATGGCAAGCGTGATGAAAGAGGTCCAAGTGGCTGTCATTGATCGAAATGCCGCAGCGCTGCAGGTAATAAAAGCGGGACGACAGTTGAAATAATCGATGATAAATATGGGCGTCAACGGAAAAAGGGAAGGACCAGTGGGTTTCATCGATGCGAATCAGATACTTGCCGTTGGACGTTAATGCGGAGAAATCACCTCGCCAGACCGTTTGATTGGAGGTGGCGTCTGGAACCGGGACCATGGGGCCGGAGAAGACCGTTTCTCCGTTGGAGGTTTGAATCACCTCAAAATGCTGCGACGGTAGATCCGATATCACTATTTTCCGTTGCCGGGGCAAGTACCCCAGTTGATTGATAAAGACGTGATTTCCTGAAGAATGGTTGTTCATGGCGTTTCCCTCCCGGACAATCTGTCATCGATGTCAAATTATTCGCCATTCGTTTCAGATATTCCTTTTTTAGAATTATAATAAATTACGTTGTGTTAATTAAAATGACAGTCCGGTTGACAAGGTCTATCGCATAGGATATACTGACACCGATGACAATCATACAGACGGTATCATTGCAATAAATTTTTTTGGAGGCGATGGCGGTGAAATACGGTTATTTTGACGACGGGCTCCGGGAATATGTGATTACCAATCCCAGGACTCCCTGGCCCTGGATCAATTATCTGGGCAGCCGTGATTTTTTCGGTTTAATCTCAAATACCGGCGGGGGGTATTGTTTTTACAAAGATGCCCGCCTGCGGCGGGTAACGCGATACCGGTACAATAATATTCCGACGGATTCCGGCGGCCGGTATTTCTATATCCGGGATGAGAACGGTATGTGGGCGCCGGGATGGCAGCCGGTTCAAACGGAATTGGACCGCTATGAATGCCGGCACGGCTTGGGCTATACTCGGATCACCGGAGAGAAAGACGGGATTCGTACGGAAGTGTTATATTTTATACCTGTGGATGAGAACTGCGAAATACACCGGGTGCGGCTGTCGAATCTCAGCGGCAGGGAGCGCCGGTTCAAACTGTTTTCCATGATCGAATTTTGTTTGTGGAATGCTTACGATGATATGACCAATTTCCAGCGTAACCTGAATACCGGCGAAGTGGAAGTGGAGGGGAGCGTTATTTACCATAAAACCGAATATCGGGAACGCCGCAATCATTTTGCTTTTTACAGCGTGAATCATCCCGTTGTCGGTTTTGATACGGATCGGGAGACATTTATCGGTTTATATAACGGCCTTGACCGGCCCCGGGTTGTGGCCGCGGGGGAACCTGCTAATTCACTGGCTGACGGCTGGTCGCCGATGGCTTCCCATTGCTTGGAAGTGACTTTGGCGCCTGAGGAGGTCCGGGAATTCATTTTTATTTTGGGTTATGTGGAAAACCCGCCGGATCGAAAGTGGGCGGCGCCGGGGATTATCAATAAGACAAAAGCCTATGAAATCATCGATAAATACCGGACCCCGGCTGCGGTCGAAAAGGCTCTTGAGGAGCTGAAGGCTTACTGGAGCCGTTTGCTTTCGGTATATACGGTGGAATGTGCGGATGAAAAACTGCAGCGGATGGTGAATATCTGGAATCCGTATCAATGTATTGTCACGTTTAATCTGTCCCGCAGTGCATCTTATTTTGAATCGGGCATCGGCAGGGGAATCGGTTTCCGGGATTCCAACCAGGATGTGGCTGGTTTTGTCGGAATGCTGCCGGATCGGGCCAGGGAACGGATTTTGGATTTGGCGGCCACTCAAAAGTCGGACGGCAGTGCTTATCATCAGTACCAGCCTTTGACCAAACGGGGAAATTCCGAAATCGGCGACGGGTTTAACGACGATCCGTTATGGATGATTTATTCGGTGGCGGCGTATATCAAAGAAACCGGCGACTTGAGCGTTCTCGACGAAAAGGTGGCTTTCAGCGACGGGGATGGTTCCGGAGCGGTGACGCTGATGGATCATTTGCGGGCCTCCATCCGGTATATCCAAAACCATCTGGGGCCTCACGGCCTGCCTTTGATTGGTCGGGCTGATTGGAACGATTGCCTCAATCTGAATTGCTATTCGGAGACGCCGGATGAATCTTTCCAGACCTGTACCAACAAAGACGGAAAAACGGCTGAATCGGTGTTTATCGCGGGCATGTTCGTCCTCTACGGCAAAGAATATGCCGAGATGTGCCGCAGGCTTGGGTTGAACGAGGAGGCGGCGGAAGTCGAAACGGCGGTTGCCCGTATGAAAGAGGCCGTGGAGAATCATGGGTTTGAGGGAGAGTGGTTCTTGCGGGCGTATGATGACGGCGGCCGGAAGGTGGGCAGCCCGGAAAATGAGGAAGGCCGCATTTTCATCGAACCGCAGGGGATGTGCGTCATGGCCGGCATCGGACTGGACAACGGGATGGCGGTGAAAGCCCTGGATTCCGTAGCCCGGTATTTAGACACGGAACATGGGATCCGTCTGGTTTACCCGGCGTATACCCGCTATTATAAGGAATTGGGCGAAATATCCTCCTATCCGCCGGGGTATAAGGAAAATGCCGGGATCTTCTGCCACAACAACCCCTGGATCATTATCGCTGAAACCATGCTTGGGCGGGCGGACCGGGCATTAGGCTATTATCGGAAAATAACTCCGGCCTACCGCGAGGAGATCAGCGATTTGCATCGAATGGAACCTTATGTCTATGCGCAAATGATCGCCGGGAGCGACGCCGGACGCCACGGCGAAGCCAAAAATTCCTGGCTTACCGGGACGGCGGCATGGAACTACGTGGCCGTAACCCAATATATTCTGGGGATACGCCCAGATTACGACGGGTTATGGGTCGATCCCTGTCTGCCGACGGAATTCGATGAACTCCGGATTATCCGAAAATTCAGGGGTGCTACGTATCATATTCTCATCGATAACCGGAAAACCGGCTCGTATCGTCTGACCTTAAACGGTCAAGCGATTGACGGCAAAAAACTCCCGATCCTTCCGCCGGGAACGGTGGCGGAGGTGTGTTGTTGGACGGGAGGTCAATCATAGTTGACAGTTGACAGTGGGGCAGTGGACAGTTGTAAAGTGGAAAGGGGAACAGGTGAAGAGGTGTGTGATACTGGGTACCGGGGTGCGCTGTGAACTGTGAACTGTGAACTCAAAACAAGAACTGTCAACTGTAAACTGATCTGATGGGGTGAATCGGATGCCGACAATTTATGATGTTGCCAAATTGGCGGAGGTGTCGCCGAAGACTGTGTCCCGGGTGTTGAACGGAGAACCGGCGGTGGCCGAAGAAACCCGGGCCCGGGTGTTGGCGGCCATGAAACAACTGGATTATCATCCCAATGCCATTGCCGCCAGTTTGAAACGGCAGCGTTCCAACATCATCGGATTTGTGGTGCCGTACGGTTCGGAGTTTGTTTTTCAGGACCCCAATATGATGGAGCAGCTGCGGGGCGTTCATGATGTGGTGACGCAGGCCGGCTATGATTTGCTGTTGTCGGTTCCGGTGGAACGGAAGGACGCTTTATCGGAATTGCTGAGACTGGTACGGAATAAAAATATTGACGGCGTTATCCTTTATCCCACGGCCGGTGTTGAACGGATTATCAAAGAGCTGAACCAAAAAAATTTCAAATATGTCACGTTGGAACGTTACCGGGAGGACCAGCAGACCAATTATGTTCGTATTAATGCGGTGGCGGGCGTATATCAAGCCACCCGTTATCTGTTGGAGAAAGGCCATCGTCGGATTGGGCTGATCAATAAACCGGCTTCCTTTTTCAATTATTGTTGCAGCGAAGATTCTTTAATCAACGGGTATGCGTCGGCATTGGCCGAAGCCGGCATGGAGGTGGATGCCGGTTTGGTTGAAACGGGGGATTATACGTTTGAAGGGGGATATCAGGCGTTCATGAATATCAGGGAGCGGGAGCCGGGGGTGACGGCGGTGATTTGTGCCAGTGACCCCATGGCCTACGGCGCCATTCGTGCGGCTGAAGACGGAGGAATGGCCGTCGGCAGGGACCTTCTGGTGGTTTCCGGAGACAATCTTCCGTTGACACGAAAACTCTATCCGATGCTTCCTGCATTGAGCAATCCCTCTTTTGAGCAAGGCCGTTATGCCGGCGATATGTTGTTGACACTGATCAAGGAGAAACGGGATCTACCGGGAATTAGTTTGGATGCCCGGTTTGTACCTCCAAAAGGGTTGTGAAAGAGGAGTGAAACGACAGCCGGTTTGGGATATCATCCTAAATTACAAAAATTACAACAAATATATTGACAATGTCTCTAAAAACTGTTAAAATAATAAACTTGCTATTATTGGCCGGCTGTGGTATAATGAGGATGATCATCGGTCGGAGGTAAATTATGTTTAATATTGGCGATAAAGTTGTCTATCCGATGCATGGCGCCGGGATTATTGAAGCCATTGAAGAGAAAGAGATATCAGGCGAAAAGATGCGCTACTATATTATCCGGTTGCCACTGGGAGAGATGCGCGCCATGGTTCCTCTGAACAAGGTGGATGAAGTCGGGCTCCGGCAGGTCGTTGACGAAAATGAAATCCGAAAAGTCCTTGAACTGCTGAGGAAAGAGCCGACTTTGATGCCGCCCAATTGGAATCACCGCTACCGAGTCAATATGGAGAAGATTAAGAGCGGCAGCATTTATGAGGTGGCCGAAGTCGTACGCAATTTATCGTTGCGGGAGCGGCAAAAAGGGTTATCCACCGGCGAAAGAAAGATGTTCGAAAATGCTCGGCGGATTCTCATCAGTGAACTCGTGATGGCTCAGGACATTGGGGAATCCCAGGCGGTCGAGATGCTCAATACCTATCTTAATTGATTTTTCTGTATCAACGGAACACGGATTTATCCGTGTTTTTTTATTTTCCGGGAAAAGCGGATAAAATGGGAAAATAATGTAAACAATGATCTCGGATGGTATTGATGCTAGGAGGTGTGTTTCGCTCGTGAATTGGCGAACGGTATATTGGATGACCGTAGGGGGCTTGGCCGGATATGGGCTTTCGCTGTTGCAGAGGGATTGGGGATGGAAGCTTCCGTTGATCCTCGGAGGAATGGTGGCCGGAGGTTTAGGCTATAAATTCATGTTCAAACGGATTATGGGCTTTTTTGCGAAAATGTCCGGCCGGGAGCTGTTGGTCAAAGGGATGGGACTGATTTTCGGTTTATGCTTGAGCGCGTTGTTGTCCGCTATTTTTAAGCCGTTTTTGGATGCTTTGGCGACAGAGGAAAAAGTCGGCATATTGTTGCTGTTGTTCCTGCTGGCTATCGGGATTTCCGGGATGGTCGCTTCGGCAAAAGCGCGGGAAATTCAACAGTCGTTATTGATCCGGAGCGATGATTTGATGCGGCCGACGACGGGTGGTAGCAGCTTCAAGATTTTGGACACCAGCGCCATCATTGACGGGCGCATCGCGGACCTTTGTAAAACCGGCTTTCTCGAAGGCGTGCTTATCGTGCCCAATTTCGTCGTCGGCGAGTTGCAAAAGATAGCGGATTCAGCTGATACGCTGCGACGTAATCGGGGCCGACGGGGACTGGACCTGCTGAACAAGATGCAAAAAGAAAACCAGGTGACGATTAAGATTTTTGACCGGGATTACGGCGAAATCAACGAGGTCGACACTAAATTGCTGAAATTGGCCAGGGAGATGGATGCCAAGGTCATTACCAATGATTTTAATCTGAATAAGGTGGCCGAGCTTTATGGGGTCCAGGTGCTGAACATCAATGAACTTTCCAATGCCATTAAGCCACTGGTGCTGCCGGGAGAAGAGATGACTGTCCATGTGTTGCGGGACGGCAAGGAATATGGCCAGGGCATCGGCTATTTGGACGATGGGACGATGATCGTGGTGGAAGGCGGCAGGAATTATATCGGACTGGATATTGAAGTCTGGTGACCAGCGTGCTCCAGACTTCCGCCGGCCGTATGATTTTCGCCAAACCGAAAGAAGTGTTGATGGTGAAGGTGACGTCGTAAATATCCTGGGATGCGTTCTGATGCACGGTGCTATATCTTTGGTAAGGTGCCATTTTGGCACTTTTTTTATGGGGACCGGCAGGAAACGGGGGGTTCGTCTTGAATTGGTTATGTGGTGATCTGGGTGTATAAAGATAAATATGTGGTGGCGATGATTGCGGCGGCCGGGTCCGGAAAACGGATGGGGGCTGCCGTGAATAAAATTTGGCTGCCGTTGGACGGCAAACCGGTTTTGGAGCATACGTTGGCAGTCTTTCGGGGGTTGTCTTGGGTGGATCGCCTGGTCCTCTTGGGCCATCCAGCCGAATTGGAACGGTTCCGGGAATTTTTGGCCCAAAAGCAAACGGATTTGAACCTTCCGACGGACGTGACGGCCGGTGGTGCGGAACGGCAGGATTCGGTGCTCAACGGATTAAGGTTTGCGACGGAGAAATTGGGGATGGATCCGGGCCGGGTTTTGGTGGTGATTCATGACGGGGCCCGGCCGTTGGTTACGGCGGAGCAGTTGGAAAGGGCAGTTGACGCCGCTTATCGATACGGAGCTGCCGGCGTCGGAGTTCCGGTCAAAGATACGATTAAACAGGTGGATACGGAAGGGTGGATTCAGTATACGCCGGACCGGTCGGCCTTGTGGGCGGTTCAGACGCCGCAAGTTTTCGATATGGCGCTGTTATACCGTTGCTACAGAGAAGTAGCCGGTTTTGGCCGTCGGTTTTCCGATGATTGCGGCGTGGTGGAAGCCTGCGGTTTTCCGGTGAAGATGGTGATGGGCTCCTATGAAAATTTAAAAATCACCACTCCGGAAGATTTGACGAGGGCCGAAGCGATATTAAGGAGGAGAAGAGATGCGGATCGGGCAAGGATTTGACGTGCATCGGCTGGTGCCGGAACGAAAATTAATCCTGGGAGGCGTGGAAATCCCTTATGACCTGGGACTTTTAGGCCATTCCGATGCGGATGTGTTGATTCATGCTATCATGGATGCATTATTGGGAGCGGTTGGTTTGCGGGATATCGGCGTCCATTTTCCTGACGATGACCCGGCATACCTGGGGGCGGACAGCCGAAAGTTATTGCGGCATGTCGGCGCGTTGATCCGGGAAAAGGGTTTTCGCATCGTCAACCTGGATGCGACGATCATTGCCCAACGGCCGAAATTGGCCGGGTATTTGCAGCAAATGACGGAGAATCTGGCTGCTGATCTGGGGATCGAAACGAGTCAGGTGAATATCAAGGCGACGACCACCGAAGGGCTGGGATTTACAGGAACGGGCGAAGGAATGGCGGCCTTGGCGGTGGTACTGGTGGATGAAACGAAGGAACCTCATTCTATTGAATGAGGTTCCGTTGTTTTGGGCATTTTCCAGAGTTTGTGCATCCAAAGCCATTGCTCCGGGTGGTTTTCAATGGTCTTTTCGATGATCTTGGCCAAGGCTTTGGTGGTTTCCCGGATGTCGGAGGCTGTATCTCTGGTCGATGCCGGGAGGATCTCTTCGGAAACGACGATTTTATGCGTCAACGGAGACTCGCGGACGATGTGGACGAAAATCAGCGGTGTGCCGGTCTTAATGGCGAATTGGGCCGGGCCGGACGGCAGATAAGCCGGGCGTCCGAAAAAGTCCAGTTTTACGCCTTGAAAATCCGTTTGGTCCATAATGAACGGGACCATCTCGTTACGGCTGAGGGCTTTCAAGATGGGCCGTAAAAAGCCGTTACGGGGAATGGGCTTCATGCCGACAGATGACCGTTTGGCGTTGATGACCTGATCGAAAAAGGGATTTTCCTGGGGTTTAACCAGGGGGCTCAGCGGGTATCCTTTCACAGATAAATAATAACCGATTAATTCCCAGTTCCCGATATGCGCCGAAGCGACAATGACCCCTTTTTGCTTGGCCAATGCCGACCGGAGATGCTCTTCGCCGTCGATGGTGATTCGTTGTAACAGTTTCCGGGGATCATGGGAATAGTAATATAGGAATTCGCTCCCCAGATAACCCAGGTGTTTCCATACTGCCCGGGCCAACTTTTGGCTGTCGGGGGCTGTTTTCAGGAAACCGCGTTTTTTGGCGTGTTCGATGTTGGAGAGGGTGATTTCCCGGCGGGATTTGAGAAGGGTATAGGCTGTCAGGCCCAGTAATTGGCCGAAGAACAGCCCAATACGGAGCGGGCAAAGCCTAACCAACAAAAAGAAGAGCCGAAACAGAATATTTTCCATCAATAAAATGATTTTTTTCAGATATGCATGCGTTGACACGTTTGACCTCTCCCGAAAGTTTCTGCCAAGTCATTCGTGAAAGGGGAGGGCAATTCCTTCCGGACTTCGGATTTCTCCGGGATGTTTTCGCCGGTAATGATGGGAATAATAGAGGAATATGGTTATCGGTGTCGAAATTGCTAAATAATATCGTTTGGGAGGCGGCAAGATGTGGCAGTTTTTCGTTAAAGGCGGCGTAGTGATGATTCCGCTGGCTTTGTGCTCGTTGACTGCGCTCACCATCATTATTGAGCGGGCTCTTTTTTATTATCGGGCAAACCGGTGGGAAGAACGGGAAATCAAGCTTCTCAAAGTTTATCTCGGACAAGGCAAGTTAGAGGAGGCCAAAGCCGTAACCAACGGGTGGGATTCGGCCTTGGGCCGGGTGGCTGCCGTGATTGTCCAGTTTTGGGGGCAGCCCCGGGAACGGATGGAGAAAGCCGCGGAAGCGGCCGGATATGCCGAGTTGCAACGGTTTCAACGGGGCCTTGCCGTATTGGATACCATCGTTACCGCCAGCCCGTTATTGGGGCTTTTGGGGACGGTGACCGGTATCATTCGGGCGTTCGGTGCCTTATCGGTTGTTACACAAAACCAGGCGGAACGTTTGAGCGCCGGGATTGCCGAAGCCTTATATACAACGGCTTTTGGTTTGTGTATCGCCGTTCCGGTGCTTTTTTGCGTCAATTTCTTCTATAAAGTCGTTGAAAAGCAGGCACAGAAGTTAACTTTCGAAGCTGAAGAGATTATGGCCATTATGCAACAAAGTTCGGGTGAATCGCATGAAACTTCAAATTAGTCGCAGAACGCCCCGGATTGAAATGGTACCGCTTATTGATGTTCTTTGTTTTATGTTGATCTTCTTTTTTGTCTTTTCTACCTTTAAAAACGCTCAAACCGGTGTGGAGGTCGATTTGCCTAAGGCCGTCCATCTGGGACAAACGGAGCAAAACACGGTCGTCATCAGCATCGATCGGAATGCCCGGGTATTTTTCGGTGAGGAACCGGTATCCATGGATGCCCTTAAAAGCCGGATTGCCGGGGAATTGAACCGTAACCGGGAAACCCGGTTTATCGTCAAGCCGGATGCCGACGTCCCGTACCGGGCGATCATCGCGGTGACCGATATTTTAGCAGGCTATGGCGTTGATAAGCCTCTTTGGGGAGTTGACCGGCAGCAAATGCCGCATTCCGCGGAGTAGGAGTTAATGAGATGACACGCATCGAACGTCAAAACTATCGCATAGCCATGATTCTTTCCGCATTTCTTCACGGGTTGTTGCTTCTGGTGGCTATTCCCGTGGGAGTGCTTGACGGAAATACTTCGTTGGATACATATTCGGCCGGTCTCATCGATCTTGAGGCCGGTATAAAAGAGGCTGCATCGGAAATCCGAACGATACCGCAACCGGCTAAGCCCCGCACCGTTCCGGCTCCGAAAACGGTTGCTGCCGAAAAACGGCCGGTGCCCGTGCCTGAACGGCCGACTCAATCGGTTGAAAAAGCGGTGGAAAAGCCGAAGCCGTTGGAGAAGCCGAAACCGGAGGAAAAAGCGGAACGGGCGGAACCGGTGAAACCGGAGACGGCCCAACCGGAGCCGACTGCGCCGGCCTCGTCATCCGCTGAAAACGCCGGAGGGAATGGGACGGCTTCCGGCGGGACCCGGGAAATGCCGGCGGTCAAAAGCTTGGGAGACGGCAGCGGTATGTTTTCCAAGCGAGGGTTGGTCAAACGTCCGACGTATCCCAAAAATGCGATGAACGAAGGTAAAGAAGGAGATGTGGTTCTCAGAGTCCTGGTCCATGCCAACGGAACCATTGAAGAGATCGAAATCAGGCAATCGTCCGGGGATACCCGTTTGGACAAATCGGCTCTGGATTTTATCCGCAGGGAGTGGCAGTTTAATCCCAATGACCAACCGTATTACGTGGATGTGATGATGCTCTTCCGGTTGCAGGCGCCAACGGTGGAGTATCGCCTGTTGGGTGCGAAGACCAGGCTTTGAGGAGGTATCCATGAAACGACGGATTTTCGGGTTGTTGATGGTGTTGACAGTGGCTGCTTCGTCGGGTGTTTGGGGCGAAGCCGGGGATTTGCTTTCTGTTGAGAATAAATATATCAAGATCTTTATCAATCAAAGCCCCAATGAAACCGGGCGTTTTGCGGTGGATGTCACGGAAGGCGATCCCGGGCGGGAAGATGATGATGGAAAACCCCTGATTTATGGACATCCTCTGCCGTGGACCTCATATACCACGGTCCGGATCGACGGGACGGATTATGTTTATGGCAAAGCCACCTTGAAGCGGTCGGGAGCGGGGCTCCCGGAAGGGACCATCGTCGAACCGCCGCGGGTGGTCGACGATAAAATTACCATGACCTGTCAATTCGGTGCCGTAACGGTGGAACAG
The DNA here is from genome assembly GCA_029776595.1 of Bacillota bacterium. GTDB lineage: Bacteria > Bacillota > UBA4882 > UBA8346 > UBA8346 > JAKOSX01. Next base: position 25,599 of record JAKOSX010000035.1, read on the forward strand.
ATCCTGGATATTGCCGTCAGTCCCACCACGGGTGCCCAGGATACGGCCAGGATCCGCTATATCGTGAAAAATAACGGGGAACAACCGGTGGAAGTAGGATTGCGGACGGCCATCGACACCATGCTCGGGAGCAACGACGGGGCGCCGTTTCGCCTGGGAGAACGGCAGATTAACTATGATTTTGCCGTTGATGCCGGCGATTATCCCGACTTTTGGCAGGCCTTTGATTCCTTCGAACAGCCGTCGGTTATCGCCCAAGGGACTTTGAAAGGCGGTGGGGTGACGCCGCCGGATCGGATCGTTTTTGCGGATTGGGGCAATGTGGCGGATCACCCGTGGGATATTCCCATCGAACCGGGCAGGCCCTTTGTCCGCCAAGGCGAAGATGAGTTGGACAGCGCCATCGCCATGTACTGGTTTCCCCGGAAACTGGATCCGGGAAAAGAGTATTCTATCGTCATTTATTACGGCTTAGGCGGAATCACCTTTGCGCCGGGCAAAAGCTTTTTGGGGATTACGGCGCCGGCGGAGGTCCAGTACAGCGGCCCCAATTCCCGTTCCTATACTGTGGTTATGTATATGGAGCACCAGGGAGAAGTCATGGCCCGGGATGTGGAAGTGTTGTTGGAACTGCCGGCTGGCCTGGAGACGGTGGGAAATCCCGAACATTTTGTCATTTCGGAATTGGTTCCCGGAACGATGATCCAGCATGTCTGGGAAATTCGGCCCACGGGACTCTATTATGGGGATGCCAGTTTTCGGATTCGGGTGACCGGGGAAGGGATGGAATTCAATGAAGTTATCCGGCGCATCCGGATCTTACAACCTCCGGTGTTGACTGCCAAGATGTTGGTGCCCCGTTTGAAAGTGGAAGCCAATCAATGGGAGCCGAATCCGTTGACGGTCAGCTTTACGATGCAGAACACGGACCAACTGACGGCGACGGATGTCCGGGCTGAACTGATACCCGGCGACGGCCTGGAT
>JAKOSX010000036.1 GCA_029776595.1 Bacillota bacterium
GCTGCTTTGGAGGATGGGAATCCTTATGAACTGGGCCGGATGTTTTTGGTAGCACGGTAATTGAAAAAGCAAAGGGATCCGGATCTGGATCAAAAAAAGGCGCCCATCAGGGCGCCTTTTGAATTGGACAAAAATTATGCAGCTTTCGGCATAAATACCGGAGCGTTGAAGGCTTGTTTTTCGCCGATGATTTCGATTCTCCCTTTAAGTTCGGGTTTGAGTTTTCCGCCGTAATTGATGATGTATTCGATGATGACATCCCGCATGAAGAGGGAGGAATCATACTTATCGGTGGCGTTTTTGAACATCTCATAGCCGTCCCCACCGCTGGCCGTGAACGAATTGGTGGCAATCCGATAGGTACGGTTGGGATCGATGGGTTGTCCGTTGATCAGAATGTTTTCGCATTTTCCGGTGTTGTAGTTGATGGTGAATTTCACGCCTTCGGAAACTTGCGGGAAACCGCCTTTGCCCTGCGGAATGGTGGCAATAAAATCAAAGAGGGCTTGGACGTCGGTCCCTTTCAGGCTAACGACTACCAGAGAGTTGTCGAAGGGGCATACCTCATAGATATGTCTCTTGGTAATGGGCCCTGCCGGCAGGCTGGTACGGATTCCGCCGCTGTTTTGAATGGCGAAATCCACGTTAAGATGTCTGACTCCCCAGAGGGTGGCGTCAGCGACCAGGTTTCCGATGGCGGTCTCTTTTTTACGGACATCTTGTTGCGGGAAGATGTCTTCCGCTTCGCCGATGACTTTGGACAATTCTTCGTTAACCCGTTCCGCATAAGGTTGCAACAGGGCAAGCAAAGCGGGATCTTCAGGGATTTCCTGGGTAAGATATTTCAGTTCTTTGGTTCCGTCGGCATTGGTAACCTGGTTACGGACATTGATGGGAATGGCTTCCCAAGTGAATCCGGTCACTTTTTTGTTGGAAATGGTTAAGACGCCTTTGCCTAAATAAATACCCCATTGATACGCTTGGACGATGGGCACGTTATTGACGTAGATCGGTTCATCGAGTTTAGTATGGCTATGGCCGTCAACGATCAGGTCGATGTCTGGGACGTATTTGGCCAGCCGTTTGGAGCCTTTTTCGGCATCTTCGTAAATGCCCAGATGGACCAGGGCAATGACGATATCGGCTTTTTTCCGCAATTCCGGGACCAATTTTTGGGCAACGGCGACTTCATCTTCGATGGTCACATATTTGAGGACTTCCGGGTTGCTAATGGTTTCCGTTTCTTTGGTGGTTAAACCGAAAATAGCGACTTTAAATCCTTTAAATTGCTTAATGATATACGGATGGTTCAGGTATTTCCCGTCTTTGGTTTTGACGTTGGCTGAGATGAACGGAGGTTTAATGGAGTTGATTTGCTTTTTCAACAAATCAAAGGAATGGTCAAATTCATGGTTTCCAAGGGCAATCGCATCATACTCAAGATAAGCCATGCCCTTCAGATCGGGTTCGGCTTTGAAAAAGTTGGACTCCGGCCGACCGGTATTGAAATCTCCGGCGTCCAAAAGGAGAACATTGGGATGGGTCGCACGGATTTGTTTAACCAAGGTGGCACGGGCCGGTAAACCACCGACACCGTCGATCATATTATCGGTAAATTTCAAAGGATGGCCGTGGGTGTCGTTGGTGTGCAGGACGACTAATTCCTGGGTAGCGGTTTCGGCAGCAAAGAGAGTACTGCAAGCGAGCAAAAGCAACAATGCAATTCCGATGAGAGACGACAGTCTTTTCCTCATGCAAATGCCTCCTTTAATTATAATGCCCGTAGGCCTGTCCATTATAAAAAATGGGCACAATACCAATATTTACTTTCATTATACTTTAGAAAAAGTGAGTGGTCAAAGCCTTAAATTTAGTTTTTTGTGGAAGTGCAAATCCAATATGGCTGGCCAAGCAAATCTTGTTTCGGAAAGCCGGGTATTAAGAAGAGAGCGGTAAGGGATGCTATAAACGATTTTATCTGTAAATTTATTTATCAAAGGCGGGAAGGCGGTAGCAATGAGAAAAGGATTATTAAGAAAAGGATTAATCATGTTAATACTGGTGATGGTTTGTTTGAATGCCGGCTGCAATACACGGGAAGAATCCAACTTCCGAAGTATGGTGACGCGGTATCGCCGTCCTCCGAGAATAACGGTATTTTTCAAGGAGACCGGCGAGAAGAAACAGATGGATATCGAAGAGTATTTAGTGGGCGTCGTCGCCGGAGAAATGAAACCCAACTGGCCGGAGAATGCCTATGCGGCCCAAGCCATTATCGCTCGTACCTTTACCATGGAGTTCCTGTCCCGCGGCGGAACCCGGAAACTGCATGGGACGGATATTTCTACCGATGAAAAGGAAGCCCAGGCTTATAATGCGAAAAATATCACTCCGACCATCCGGAAAGCGGTGACCAAAACTAAAGGGTTGGTTCTTACCTATAAAAACCGGTATATCAAAGGATGGTATTCGGCCAGCTGCGGCGGCCAAACGGCCTATGCCCAGGAAGGCCTGGGGTATAAAGGGCCGGAACCTCCTTATGTCAGTTCGGTGAAGACGGACGAAGAGAAGTATATGCCGAAAGAGGAGTTCTACTGGGAGGCAGTTCTGACCAGCGATGAAATTAATGCAGCTTTGGAAAAATTGAATAAACCAAATTTGGGTCAGATAAAAGAGATGAAAGTTTTAAAACGGGGCCGGACCCATCGCGCCGTGTTGTTGCGGTTTACCGGGGAGAAGGGTTCGGTGGACGTGGTGGGCGCCGATTTCCGGGTACAATACGGGCCGGAAAAGATACGCTCCATCTGGATCTCTGACGAGATCGTGACCACAGAGAAGGGGATCAAAATAAAAGGTCGGGGCTTTGGCCATGGTGTGGGACTGTCCCAATGGGGCGCTTATGCCTATGCCAAACAGAACTGGAGCCCGGAGAAGATTGTGAAACATTTCTATCCGAAAGCCACGTTGACAAAGATTTGGTAGCGGGTTCGGATTGTTAGTTCACAGTTCACAGTTCACGGCGAATGAAGGCACTGGGCGCCAGATTCTAGGTACTGGGTTAAGGAGGGAACGCAATCTACGTTTCTTTCAAAACCTAGTATGGAACCCATTGCCCAGAATCCGTGCCATGTGACTTATCCGGTTGCTTTAACGACTTCTAACCCACCGATGTCCGGAATATGATGAATCAAAAGGAGGAGTCGGTGTGGAAGCGCAAGTCAAATCCGGTCATGAACTGATGCATCATGTGAATATGAGCGGGCGCCGGTTGTTGGGCGTCGAGGGCGTAACCAATCTGGACAGTTATGATCAGGAACGGGTGGTTTTGGAGACCAGTTCCGGCGTATTGGAGATTAGGGGAGAACAGCTCCATATTCAGCAGTTAAATCTGGAGCAGGGGAAAGTGATGATCGAAGGGACGGTCAATGCGTTGATTTACGCTGATGACAACCTGGCGAAAAAGGGGAA
>JAKOSX010000001.1 GCA_029776595.1 Bacillota bacterium
GTGAATCATCCGTATATTGTGCCGAGGGGTGCCGAAAGGCTGAGAGAGAGCGATCTCAACCCTTTGAACCTGATATGGGTAATACCAGCGCAGGGACGAGCTAACATTGAAAAGCTTACCTCTCTGGTAAGCTATTTTCATTATAAGGGGGGATTGGAATGAATATAAGGGTCAATGGCAAGCTGGAGTCCATGGAAAGGGAGTGTTCCATTAAGGAGCTATTGGCGGCCAAAGGTTTGGAAGGAGCAGCGGCGGTGATTGACCTGAATGGCCGGATCGTCAAAGCGCAGGAGTGGGATCGGACTATCTTGAGGGAAGGCGATGTGGTGGAAATTTTACGATTGGTAGGTGGAGGTTGAGATGGAAGATTTTTTGGAAATTGGCGGAGTACGTCTCCGGAGCCGGCTATTCATTGGGACCGGCAAATTTTCGGATTACGGACTGATTCCTAAAGTGGTTGCCGCAGCTGAGACAGAAGTGGTCACTGTCGCCTTGCGGAGGGTGGATTTCGATAACCCGGCGGAAAACATGTTGGAATACCTGCCGAAAGAGGTCATTGTGATGCCGAATACCTCGGGGGCCCGCAACGCGGAAGAAGCGGTCCGGATTGCCCGGATTGCCCGGGAGGCTGGTTGCGGCAATTGGGTGAAGATCGAGGTCATTTCCGATCAACGGTACTTGCTTCCGGATAACTTTGAAACGTTGAAAGCCACGGAGATTTTGGCGAAGGAAGGGTTTGTGGTTTTGCCGTATATGAGCCCGGATTTAATGGCGGCCAAACGGATGGAGGATGCGGGCGCGGCTGCGGTTATGCCGTTGGGGGCTCCCATCGGTACCAACCGGGGGTTAAAGACCAAGGAATTGATTGAAATTATGATTTCCGAGAGTAAGCTGCCGGTGATCGTGGATGCCGGTATCGGGCGCCCTTCACAGGCAGCCGAAGCGATGGAGATGGGAGCTGCGGCCGTGTTGGTCAATACGGCTGTCGCCACTGCGGAAGATCCGGTGTTGATGGCGGAGGCGTTCCGGCATGCGGTGTCAGCCGGGAGAAAAGCATTTTTGGCGGGGCCGGGTGCAACCCGAAAGTATGCGGAGGCTTCTTCTCCGTTGACCGGTTTTTTACAGGAGTTGTCCTAAAGGATTATGGAGAAAAGAAGGGAAAAACGTGGCATTTTATCATGAATTGGCTATCTACCGACGGGAACTGGCCCGTTTGCAGGGGATGAAAATAACGGAGGACCGCGTCCGGAAGGCCATTGAAAACGGATCCTATCATCCGGAGGATTTTTGGGTGTTGTTATCGCCCGAAGCCGATGCGTATCTGGAAGCGATGGCCCGGAGAGCCCGGGAGCTTACCTTGCAACATTTCGGGAAGACCGTCCAATTGTTTACTCCGCTGTATTTGAGCAATTATTGTATCAACCGTTGTATTTATTGCGGCTACAATGCCGGGCATTCAATTGCCCGCAGAAAACTGAGCCTTTCCGAAGTGGAGGAGGAAGCCCGGGCCATTGCCGCCACCGGACTGAAACACATTTTAATCTTGACCGGAGAGTCTCCGGAGCACTCACCGGTGGCTTACATAAAAGATTGTGTTGCCGTTCTTCGGCCGTATTTCTCGTCGATTTCTATGGAAGTATATCCCCTTTCCGCCGAAGATTACGGGAAATTAATCGCTGCCGGGGTCGACGGGATGACGCTTTTCCAGGAAGTCTATGATGAAGCGGTATACCACCGGCTTCACTTGGCTGGCCCCAAACAGGATTTCCGGTTTCGATTGGAAGCTCCTGAGCGGGCGGGAAAAGCCGGAATGCGCACGATCGGAATCGGTGCTTTGCTGGGACTCAACGACTGGCGGTCCGAAGCATTTTTTACAGGAATGCATGCCGATTATCTGCAACGAAATTTCCCTGCGGCGGAAGTGAGCGTTTCATTGCCGCGCCTCTGTCCCCAAACGGGCAACTTTCAACCGATTTCCCCGGTTTCAGAACGGCAGCTGGTTCAGATCATGTTGGCGATACGGATTTATCTGCCGCGGGTGGGTATTACCATTTCTACCCGGGAACGCCAGGGGTTTCGGGAACACCTCGTTGGCTTGGGTGTGACCAAGATGTCGGCGGGCGTTTCAACGGCGGTAGGAGGCCATGCGGTCCATTGTGACGAGGACCCCGGGCAGTTTCAGATTTCCGACCGGCGTTCCGTTGCCGAAATATACCGGGTTATTACCGAAATGGGGTATAAACCGGTGTTAAAAGACTGGCATGATATGGGGTTGACGGTATGAATCCGTTTGAAACAGTATTGTTGAATCAATGGGGAGAAGCGAAGTTCCGGCTTATTCAGGCGCTAAAGATCGGGATCGCCGGAACCGGCGGCCTGGGTTCCAATTGTGCGGTCAATTTGGTGCGGTCCGGTTTTAAACAGCTGGTGTTGGTGGATTTTGATAAAGTGGAAACGTCCAACCTGAACCGGCAGTTTTACTTCCTGGATCAACTGGGTATGGCGAAAGTGGATGCGTTGCGTATCAATTTGCTGCGGATCAATCCGGCGTTGGAATTGGAGACTTATTCGGAACGGATGGAACGCGGGAATTTGCCCCGTTTTTTCGGAGATTGCCAGATAATTGTCGAAGCCGTCGATCGGGCTGAAGTCAAGCAGATGATTATCGAATACGGGTGCAGTACCGGTAAGTTTGTGGTGTCCGCTTCCGGCTTGGCCGGGTATGGACAAAGCGATGCACTTCGGGTCCGGCATTTTCGAGAGGATCTGGTGGTCGTCGGGGATTTACAGTCGGAAGTGGGCCCGGGGTTAGCTCCGGTATCGCCCCGGGTCAATATTGCAGCGGCCAAACAGGCGGATGTCATTCTTGAATGGGCGTTAAAGGAGAAGGGCAGATGAAAACATTGTGGCGAATCGTTGATGCCAATTTGAACCGGTTGACGGAGGGGTTACGGGTTATCGAGGACCTGATGCGGTTCGGTTGGGAGGATATCCGTTATGCCGAAGAGGTTAAAAAATTGCGGCTGGATATGGCCGACCTTTTCAAGGCTTTTCGCGAACGGTTGATTGACAGCCGGGACGCGGGACATGATCCGGGTTTGGCCATTTCCCAAACCTTGGCGGCGGACGGACGGAGGACGACGGAAGAGATCATTGCCGCCAACTTTAAACGGACGGAAGAAGCAGCACGGTCGTTGGAAGAGTATCTGAAATTGTTACACTGTTACCAAGCGGCGAAAGAAGTAGAAGTCAAGCGTTTCAAATTATATCAGCTGGAGCAGGCGGTGGTGCGGCAGAGTTGGCGTCGGAAGCGGCTCCGGTGTTTGGACACAGACATTTACGGGATTACAGCCAGTGAATATTCATTGGGCCGTTCCAATCCCGAGGTTGTGCAGATGATGCTGGATGCCGGGATTAAAGTGATTCAATACCGCGAAAAAGAGAAGAAGATGGCTGAAAAATATCGGGAATGCGTTGCGATTCGGGATTTAACCGCCAAATACGGTACCAAGCTCATTGTCAATGATGATGTGCATTTGGCGCTGGCAGTGGCCGCAGATGGCGTTCACCTGGGCCAGGATGACTTGCCTGTAGCTAAAGCTCGGGAATTGGTGGGGGAAGGCATGATTGTCGGTTTATCCACTCATTCACCGGAACAGGCCCGGGAAGCCGTACGGCAGCCGGTGGACTATATCGGGGTTGGCCCCATTTATCGGACTTTTACCAAAAAAGATGTTTGCGATCCCGTGGGCCTGGAATATCTGGAGTATGTGGTCAATCATATTGACCTTCCGTTTGTAGCCATCGGCGGGATCAAAGAGCATAATATCGGCCCGGTGATCCGCAAGGGGGCCCGGACTGTGGCTTTGGTGACGGAAATCGTCGGAGCCGAAAATATCGGGAAAAAAATCAAAGATATCCGGGCGGCCATCGCCCGGGCAAAGGAGATGGTTGAAGATGTTTCAAACCCAAATGACAGCGGCCCGGGAAGGAAAGATTACCCCGCAGATGAAACGGGTTGCCGTTAAAGAAGGTATAGACGTTGAAATATTGCGGCAGCGGGTGGCTGACGGGCGGGTGGTGATTCCGGCCAATCGGAACCACCATGCCTTAGATCCGGAAGGCGTCGGGGAGGGATTGCGCACCAAGATCAACGTAAATTTGGGGATTTCCAGAGACTGTGCAGATTTTGAATATGAAATGCAAAAAGTAGCGAAAGCGGTGGAGCTTAAAGCGGAGTCCATTATGGATTTGAGCTCGTACGGTAAAACCCAAGCGTTCCGCAGGCAATTGGTGGAAAAAAGCCCGGCGATGATTGGAACGGTCCCCATTTATGATGCGGTGGGAATGTTGGCTAAGGATTTGGCGGAATTGACTGTGGCGGATTTTTTAGAAGTGATCCGAATCCATGCCGAGGACGGGGTGGACTTCATGACTATTCACGCGGGAATTACCCGTAGCATCGTCGCAGACTTGAAACGGTTGGGAAGGGTGACGCACATCGTTTCCCGGGGCGGGTCCCTCATCTGTGCCTGGATGGAGATGACTGGACGTGAAAATCCCTTTTATGAGCATTTTGAGGAAATTTTGAAGATTTGTGCCGAATATGATGTCACATTAAGCTTGGGGGATGCCTGTCGTCCGGGGAGTATCGCCGATGCCACTGATACCGTCCAGTTGAAAGAATTGATGGTTCTGGGAGAATTAACGTTGAAAGCCTGGGAAGCCGGCGTCCAGGTGATGATCGAAGGGCCGGGGCATATGGCTTTGAACGAAATCGCCGCCAACGTATTATTGGAGAAGAAACTGTGTCACGGAGCGCCTTTCTATGTCCTTGGGCCGCTGGTGACCGATGTGGCGCCGGGCTACGACCATATAACCAGCGCCATCGGGGGTGCGATCGCGGCGATGGCAGGTGCGGATTTCCTTTGTTATGTAACACCTGCCGAACATCTCCGTTTGCCCGATTTGGAAGATATGGTTGAAGGAATTATCGCCGCGAAGATCGCTGCCCATGCCGGCGATATCGCCAAAGGGCTTCCCGGAGCCAAGGACTGGGATTTGGAAATGAGCCGGGCCCGGGCCGCACTGGATTGGGAGTCCATGTTCCGCTTGGCTATCGATCCGGAAAAGCCCCGGCGTTACCGGCAGGAATCTCAACCGCTTGACTCCGATACCTGTACCATGTGCGGAAAGATGTGCGCGGTAAAAAATATGAACCGTATTCTCCAGGGGGAGTCGGTGACGCTTAGATGACGGGATTTTCGGAAGGGGCTTTCATAAAGGCTCCTTTTTTTATTATCAATCGGAGGGAGTTTTTGTAGAAAGCTCTTTTAAGGATGAAATTCAGCAGAACGGAGTATAATATGGAAAAAATAAGAAAAAATGATAGTCAAAGGAACAGGAGGAAAAGATTTTTCGTCAAATAAAATAAGAAAAATTTGATGGGGTGATAACGTGATAACGATGAAAATCAGGGGACTTTTCGGAAAATGGCTCATGTGTTTGGTTTTGCTTTCTTTGCTGGCCGGCAGTTTGGCCGTGAACCCGGCGGATGCGCGGGTCGGGGACACACGAGTGAAACGGGAGGATATCTGGGACGCACGAAAGGATGACGACCGCGACGGTTGGAGCGGCTGAGAAATATTCTGACGAAAAAACATTGGCCAGTCCGGCATTGGCCGTCATGGATAACCAGTTGTATGCCATGATTCGGGCTTCATTGGGTACAGGGATTTACTTTAACAGAGGAAGAGGAAGCCGTTGGGAAAGGTTAAGCGGAGAAACCCTAAGCAGTCCGGCGCTGGCTTATCATAATCGGACTTTGTTTGCTTTGATTCATGGGACGGATAACGGGATTTACGTCAATGAGATGGTTCGGGGCCGTTGGGGGAGATGGACGCGGCTCGAAGGGATCGCTTCGTTCGGGGGCAGCTTGGCTTCTTACAACGGCCAGCTCTATGCGGCAGTTCCAGGGGCGGACAAAAGTATCTACATTAACAGCATGGATTTCAGAGGAAAATGGGGCCGATGGATCAAACTTGACGGGATGACCAGTTCCGAACCGTGCTTGGCTGTGGCCAACGGCCGGTTATACCTGGCCATCCGGACGCTGGACGATCGAATGATGATCCGGAGTTTATCGGGGAAATCCTGGAGCAAATGGACGGAGATCAGCCGGAATGGGAAGACGTCTTCGGGACTGGCTATGGTGGGCCATGAACGGGAACTTTGGGTCATCCATCGGGGTAAGGATAAGCGTCTGTATTACAGTATTTTCGACGGTCTCGGGTGGACTGATTGGAAGGAGATACCCGGGGACGGCCAGACGGAAAGCAGGCCGATAGCGGTAACGCGCGGCAAGGATATTATCGTCGCGATTCGCGGCCGCGACGGCAAGATCTATCTGAATACCCGGGAAGAAAGGCGGCCGGGGCGCCCCGATCATCCGGGCCGTCCCGATTATCCGGACCACCGGGACAGGAGATAATAGAGCAGAAGCAACCGGTAAAAACCGGTTGTTTCTCTTTATTATCCTCCCCCCGGACTCCTCATCTCTTTGGCGGTTTTGGCCGGTAATGCCTTGTGGAAGTTGGGGTTGCTATTGAGTGAATAATTTATTAAAATGAAAGAAATATGGAATTGTTAGCCGTACGGAAAATTCCGGCGTTTAAATAGGATTTTAAAGTAGAGGAGAGGTTTTTAAGTGATTTCTGCAAATGAAGTTCGACGTCAATTTCTGGAGTTTTTTAAGGAAAAAGAACATACCATCGTCCCCAGTGCATCGCTGATTCCCCATAACGACCCGACGCTCATTTTTACCAATGCCGGAATGAATCAGTTTAAGGATGTATTTTTGGGTATGGGGAGCCGCAGTTACCGACGGGCGGCCGATTCCCAAAAGTGTATCCGGGTGAGCGGAAAACATAATGACCTGGACGAAGTGGGACGCGACACCTATCACCATACCTTTTTTGAAATGCTTGGGAACTGGTCTTTCGGTGACTATTATAAAAAAGAAGCGATTATCTGGGCGTGGGAATTGCTGACGGAACGTTGGGGACTTCCCAAAGACAAAATGTATGCGACGGTTTTCCAAACCGACGATGAAGCGGAAGAATTATGGAAAACCTGTACGGATATTGATCCGACTCATGTTTTGCGTTTCGGGGAGAAAGATAATTTTTGGGAAATGGGCGATACGGGTCCATGCGGCCCCTGCACGGAGATACATATTGATTTGGGCCCGGACCGCTGCGACAAGCAGCATATTCCCGGCCATGTTTGCGGCGTCAATGCGGGGTGTGCCCGGTTTATCGAACTTTGGAACCTGGTGTTTATCCAGTATAACCGGAAAGCTGACGGAAGCCTGGAGGAATTGCCGGAGAAACATGTGGATACCGGTATGGGGTTTGAACGGATCGTTTCAGTCCTCCAAGGGAAGAAGTCCAATTATGACATTGACTTATTTGCGGAAATAATGCGCGGCATCGAAAAAGTGACCGGAAAAACTTATGACTCCCCTGATAATCTCGTGGCGTTCCGGGTAATTGCCGACCATATCCGGGCGCTGACCTTTGCCATTGCCGATGGTGCGTTGCCTTCCAACGACGGAAGAGGCTATGTGCTGCGCCGGATTCTGAGGCGGGCTGCCCGTTTTGGCCGGACGTTGGGGATGACGGAACCCTTCTTGTACCGGGTCGTGGAATATGTGGTCCAGGCCATGGGCGATGCTTATCCCGAGATTCGTAAGGAGCAACGCCATTGTGAGCTGGTTATTAAGACGGAAGAAGAGAGTTTTAACCGGACTTTGGATAAAGGGATTGAACTGTTTGAAAGCATCGCTGCAAAACTGCAACAGGCAAAGCAGTCGGTGGTTCCCGGAGCTGAAGCGTTTAAGTTGTATGATACCTATGGATTCCCGTTGGATCTCACCGAATTGATGGCGGAAGAAAAAGGTCTGACGGTGGATCGGGAAGGGTTTGAACGGGAGATGGAAAATCAACGGGCCCGGGCCAGAGAGAGCGGGAAATTCGTGATGTCCGACGATTTGGCCAAATGGGAAACGGTTCAGGATGGCCCGCATTCGGCGTTCAAGGGGTATGAAACCACGGAGTGCCAGGCTAAGTTGTGCATGATCGGCGAGGATCAGGAATATTGGCACCTGGTCTTTGACCAAACGCCGTTTTACGGTGAATCCGGCGGCCAAGTGGGGGACACCGGTGTGATCGTCGTCGACGGCCGGGAGTTTACAGTCGTCGATACCCTCCGTTTCAATGACCGGATCGTTCACTTGGTGAAGAAGGAGGGAGAATTCCCGAAACGGGCGCCCCAATATACATTGAAGGTTGACCGGAACCGGAGAATGGCGACGGCCTGTAACCATACGGGCACCCATTTATTGCAGGCAGCTCTCAGAAGAGTTCTCGGAGATCATGTGCATCAGTCGGGATCGTTGGTCACTCCGGAACGGTTGCGTTTTGACTTTACCCATTACGAAAAGGTCACTGAAGAGCAGCTTCGGGAGGTTGAACAAATCGTTAATCAGGTAATTGGCGAAGCATACCCCGTTACTGCCAGGGAAATGGCTTATCAGGAAGCTGTCGATGAAGGGGCGACCGCTTTGTTCGAAGAAAAGTACGGGGATCGGGTTCGGGTGATCTCCGTGGAGCGCTTCAGCAGTGAATTGTGCGGCGGGACCCATGTAGGCAATACGGCCCAAATCCGGTTGTTCCGGATTGTCTCCGAAAGCAGTGTGGCTACGGGAGTGCGTCGCATCGAGGCGGTTACCGGCGACGAAGCGTTAAAAATGTATCAACAGGAACGGACGATCCTCTCGGAACTTGCCGCTTTGTTCAAAGCGGACGTCCAAAGCATTCCGGATCGGGTTAAACAGCTTACGGAGGAAAATCTTAGACTTCGTAAAGAGAAAGAACAGGCCCAGCAAGCCAATGCTGCGGAACGGATTCAAGCGCTCTATGGCGAAATCAAGTCCGTCGGATCCTGGAAATATATTTCCGCCCGGGTGGACGGGCTACCGATGGAATTGTTGCGCGAAGCCGTCGACAAGTTACGGGATCATATGAAAAGCGGCGTCGTCGTCCTGGGTTCGGTGAATGACGGCAAAGTGAACCTGGTGGCCGGTGTCACCAAAGATCTGACCGGCCGGGTGCAAGCGGGCGCGCTGATTAAAAAAGTTGCTTCCGAAGTCGGCGGAAGCGGCGGCGGACGGCCCGATATGGCTCAAGCCGGAGGTAAAGATCCGGCGAAACTGGATCAGGCGCTCAAGATCGGCGAAGCTACCATTGCGGAATTATTAAAAACGGAGTGACGCCTGTGTATTTGGTTGATTATCATATTCATACCCAACGGTGCGGCCATGCCAGCGGAGAAGACCGGGAATATATCGAGGCGGCCATTTCCCGTGGATTGCGGGAGATGGGCTTTTCCGATCATGTTCCTCGGTTTTATCAACCGAAAGATACCAAGACAGCCATCACCGAGCGGGGGATGAATGCGGAAGATTTGGAGGGCTATGTCCGGGCGGTATCGGCATACCGCAAAGAATATCCTGAGCTGAAGATTAAGCTGGGCTTGGAAGTTGATTTCGTTCCCGGCTGGGAAAAGGAGATTGAGCGGATCGCCTCTATGTACCCATGGGATTATCTCATCGGTTCGGTACATTTCATTCCGGAATGGAATTACGGATATATTGTCCGGGAAACGGAACATGGGCCGGAAGAAATTTATCCCGAATACTTTAAAAAAGTGGCGGAAGCAGCTGAAAGCGGCCTGTTTGACTTTCTGGGGCACATCGATCTTCCCAAACGGACATTTGAGCGGTTGGCACCCGAAGTCATGGCCGAATTGCACCGGGAATTGGCGGAACGCCTGGGGAAAGCCGGTGCGGTTATTGAGTTAAATACTTACGGAATCCGGGGCAGTAAGGTTCCAAACGCGGGATTGTACCCGGACGAGCAATTGCTCAGGTTCTGTCGGGAACAGGGAGTCCGGGTCACTTTGGGTTCCGATGCCCACCGGCCCCAGGATGTGGGGGCTGACTTTGAGCGGGCAACCGAGTTGTTGCGTTCCGTCGGATATACGGAGATCGTCACCTTCGAACGGCGGGTTGCCAAAGCGGTTTCATGGGAATAATAACAAAACGGATGCTTTAAAGCATCCGTTTTGTTATTGACGGGATTTTTCCGCCAAGGCTTTGCTGATGAGGCCGGAGGCTGTCCCCATGGGACAGATCTTGCACCAGCTGCGGGGTTGGAAGAAAAAGCCGATGAGTATCCCGATAATAAAGGATACGAACATGATACGGGTTATCACTTGGGCAATCCGGGTCAGATCGGTTCCGGCGAAAAACAGGAAGATCCCGAAGATGCCGAACATCCAGAGGAGGACGGCTGTTTTAAATGTTTTGCTGTCCATCCAACCGGGAATACGCCATCCGAGGGATACCCTGGGCAGAAATTTCCCCAAAAAGGATCCTCTGGGGCAATAGTGGGAGCAGTGGCGTTTGCCTTTGCCCGTCAACGCCAGGTAGAGCGGAAAGCCCATGCAGATCAAACCGACCAATCCGAACAACGGATCGATGAGGGTTGAGCCGAAAAAAAGGATAATAATCGGCCAGGTCTTTTTGATGTACGATTTAGGCGAAGCAGTGCGGTTAACGGACATATTAAATACACTCCTTTTATTTATATATTTATATATTACGATATAATAATATTAATAGTCAAGGGGGATGCCGCTCCAAATTTGCCCGCCGGTTGCAACAAAATTTGAATATAAAGGTATAATTGGTAAGATGATAACCAATACTCTCTGTAGCAAGGGGGTATCCGGAATGAAAACATTTTTGCTTAAAATGATGATTGCATTGTTAGCACTAGTCATATTTTCGATTCGCTTTGTTGATGCCACCATCGGTGAAAGTTTATATGAGCATCCGTTAGAAACAGCCTGGAAAGAAACGGGGATAACGCTGGAAGGGATTTCGACGGAGGCCTGGTTTAAAGTGAACGATCGCCTGTTAACCGGGGCCGAATTGAAAGAGTTAGCCGGCGGGGTAGAACGCTTATTCGGGATGAAGTTGCGTTCGGAAAGGTTGTACGGTGAAGAAAGCGACTTTGCTTATGTTTCATTTGAAGGCATCTGTCCCGATCAGACAATGGTTACGGTGACCATACAGACGACCGATGCATACGGAGTCCGGGAGACGCAGATGGGCATCTATACGTACCGCGGCGGCCGGATTGGCAATGTGAAACAATATTTGACGCATTTGGAAAGCCTGATGAAACAGATGGTCGGGGAAAATCATTTTGTCATTATGTTGGAAGGGACGGCCCGGGGCAAATTGGGAAGTACCGTTATCAAAGAGATGACAGGCAAGGTATTTCGCAAATTAGACGCCCAGTTGGTGGAAGCTCGCTATGAAGCGGCCGGAAGCATGGCCAAAGGATATACCCGACGATTGCCGTATTTGGATCAAGCCGACCGGCAGCCGGTGAATTTGGTCATCAATACCATCTATGATGACGCGCGGAAAGCGACGGAAGTGATTTTGGCCACTCCGACGCTTTTTGGAAATGTCTAAAATGAAAATGGGCTTGGGTAATATCCCACAGCCCATTATCTATTTATGCCTGTTCATTATTATTCTGTATGAGGTTTGTCGTATATCTTTAACCTTAGCCTTTTCGCTCGACCTTATCCATCTATCCGGCCTTAATATTCAATGGATACCAGCTTCCAACCGGTAATGCTGGTAAACAGCGGGACGGACAGGGGTTCGTATTCCAGTACCAACGGGTTGTTCATGTTGTTCCAGACGACCATGCCCTTGTTTAAACGGAAGGCGCGCAGGGATTCTTGTTTGCCGTTGATGGTTACAGGGAAGAGTATCTTTTCTTTCAAATTCAATGAGCGTGCCGCCCAGTTCAATGCGCCGGTACCGCCCTCCCGGAAATTGACGGCCGTCGAACGTTCCCGGAGTTCAAGAAGGATCTGTTGGGAGATCCAAGGAGCCGTATCGGTGGTGGCTTCATTCTCATCCCGTTTGAACAAGGGATTAAAATTGCGGCTCAGTTTCAAGTCGGTCAAAATCCGGGTGCCGGTCATATCCACTTTACCCTTCTGCGGACGGGACCATTTGTATGTAACGGAATTGGGGAATGAATTTCTGGTGATTTCAACGGTCCATGTCCTGTCTCTTTGCTCCATGTGGGCGACGATGTAAATGAATTTCAATTTCATTCCGGTTTGGATGGGCAGATTATCTTCAAAAGGGTCGGCAGCGAACAACGGCATGGCGACTGAGCAAATGACTAAGAAGAAACAACATAAGATGAATGATTTACGCATCGTGTCCTCCTTCAAGATAGTGCATGCTTGAAGGCCGGTTAGACAGCAGCTTGAGCTGTTATGGCCTCCAAATAATTAATTCCATATCATTGAGGAAAACCCTTCCGAAAATGTCCGAAAAATATCCCGATGGCCGCAGAACCCTTTGGTTGTCCTACTTATAGCCCTATGTTATAATAAATGAGATTAGAGCAACTGCAGAGTTGCAGAGAAGGTGGACTTTGATGGAGGTTCAGACCTTAATCGGCGTATTGCAGGAATTAGCCCCGGATCTGGATGCCGGGGATATTATCATGAATGCGGGTTATTTGACTGAAGATGCGGACATCACAAAAATCGGGGTTTGTGTTGACCCTACCGAACAGAACATTCTCACCGCCGCCGATAAAGGGATGGAAGTTCTCATCACCTATCACCCATGGTACGGTGAAGCGGCTGACCTGGTGCAGCAGAGAAAAATAACGGTTATTCCCCTTCATCATGTTTGGGACAATGCCCCGGAAGGCGTCAATTGGACTATCGCCCGGGCCATTGGACTTCAAGACGTCTGCTGGGTTGACGGGATCCTTATGGGGGCTTTGGAGACGTCCTTTCGCGATTTGATGGAACGGTGCCTGCGCGTTTTGGATATGAATATTCTTCCCTATTACGGAGAGCTTCGCCAGCCGGTCCATAAGATAGGCATTTGGTCGGGTCCCGGTTTCCTGCCTTATCATAAAAAGATCTGGGAAGCCTGTTTGCAACAGGGATGCGATACGATTATTTCCGGAGAAATATCCTTGTTGCCCATTCGTTTTGCGGCGGCGCATCAATTGAAACTTATCGACCTGGGGCACAGTGCCGTTGCCAAACCGGCCGTCTCCCATCTGGCCAATCTGTTGAAACTGCGCCTTCAGGCATTTGATTGTACGGTAGAGTTGTTGGAAGATTTATATGCCGGCAGTTTTTATACGAAGAATTATTTTTTACAGCAGAATGACGGGGAGGATACATTACCCCTGTTTCGATTTATGGAAAGAGAGGGCTGACCGGAGATGTTGTTGGCGTTTGATATTGGTAATACCCAAATTGTCACCGGGTTATTCGTCGGGGACCGGTTAGCCGCCGATTGGCGGTTTCAAACGGACCGTCAAAAAACTCCGGATGAATACGGTATCTTGTTGAAGAGTGTATTGCAGGATGCTTCATTGGATCCGCAAAGTGTCCGGGCAGCCATTATATCCAGTGTGGTCCCGCCGGTAACCGGTATAATCCAGCGAATGATCGAGAAATACTTTAGGGTGGAACCGCTCTTAATCGGCCCCGGCATTAAAACCGGCCTTTCGATCAAGTGTGAAAACCCTCGGGAAGTCGGAGCCGACCGGGTGGTTAATGCAGTGGCCGGAATCAAACGGTATGGGGCTCCTCTCATTATCGTCGATTTTGGAACGGCCACCACGTTTTGCGCCATCGGTGAAAACGGCGATTATTTGGGCGGAGCCATTGCACCGGGGGTGGCTATTTCCAGTGAAGCGTTGTTTGAACGGACGGCGAAACTCCCCCGGATCGAGTTGGTGAAACCCAAAGGGGTCATCGGGAAAAATACCATCCATAGTATGCAGTCCGGCTTGTATTTCGGATACATCGGCCTGGTGGAAGGGATCATCACCCGAATGAAGCAGGAGATGCATTGCCATCCGAAGGTGGTGGCTACCGGGGGAATGGCGGACTGGGTGGCTGACGGTACGTCGTTTATCGATGCGGTGGATCCCTTTTTAACATTGGAAGGGTTGAAAATCATTTATCATTTGAATGAGCGGATTCCGTAATTTTATGAAATCTTACACGGAAACCGTTTCAATTGATATGATAAATCCTTTTTCAAAACGGAATTGATCTGATGGAACAAGCTCAAACGGTTGAGAAAGCAATTTTAATCGGGATTCGCGGCGGATTTTCCGATTTTAAGTGGATGGAGTTTGAAGAGTTGGTTCGGGCGGCCGGTGCCTGCGAAGTGGGAAGGGTGGTTCAACTTCGCGATCATCCTGATCCTGCTTATTTTATTGGAACCGGGAAAGCGGAGGAACTGGCCAAAGAGGTGGCCGTAACCGGTGCTGATTTGGTGATTGCCATGGAACCCCTTTCGCCGGTGCAGGTGCGAAATCTCTCGGAAATGACCGGAGTCCGGGTTATCGACCGCAATGATTTAATATTGGATATATTCGCCCAACGGGCGCAAACCAAGGAAGGAAAACTCCAGGTTGAATTGGCTCAATTAAAAAATCTGCTGCCGCGGCTCAGTATTTCCCAGGCCGGCCAATATTCCCGGTTGGGCGGAGGAATCGGTACCCGAGGGCCCGGGGAGACCAAGTTGGAAATCGACCGGCGACGGGTCCGGAGACGGATCGCCGATCTCCAAAATGAATTGGCTGAAGTGGTGAAAAACCGGAACATACAGCGGCATCGCCGAGAAAAGCAGGAGATTCCCACCATCGCTTTGGTGGGCTATACCAATGCCGGAAAGTCCACGCTTTTCAACCGGTTGACCGACAGTGCGGTATCAGCCCGTAACCGTCTTTTTGATACTCTGGATCCGGTTGCCCGGCGCTTTCCGATTACGCCGCAACAGGAAGTGATTCTCCTGGACACGGTGGGATTTATCAGCGATTTGCCCCATCATTTGGTGGCTGCGTTTCGGGCCACGTTGGAAGAGACGGTCCGGGCAACCTTTTTGCTGCATGTAATCGACGGCAGCAGCCCCGATCTTTGGCCGCAGTATCATGCGGTCAGACAAGTATTGTCCGAACTGAAGGTCGACGAGAACACCGTGATTCCGGTGATTAACAAAATCGATTTGATCGAATCACCGCGGGTCATCCAACGCATGGCTGCGGAATGGTCCGCTTTCCCGGTTTCCGCCCGGACCGGTGAGGGATTGGAGCCGTTATTATCCCATTTGGCCGGTTTGTTGAACGCCCGGGTCCGATTGTGCCGGTTTTTCCTGCCCTATCAGGCGGCCACAGCCTTAGACCTTTTTCATCAAAAGGGCAAAGTGCTGTCCGTGGATTACGGTACAACGGGAATTCGTGTCGCCGTGGAGATCGATACGGCTTTGATCGGCAAATATCAACAGTATTTGGATGCGGAAAATGTTGAAGATTAGAGATATTCAATTGGACAATCCGGTGGTATTGGCGCCGATGGCCGGCGTGACCGATGCCCCGTTTCGCAAGATAGTCAAAGGATTTCACTCCGGTTTAGTCACCGGGGAAATGGTCAGTGCTACGGCTTTACATTATAATGGAAAGAAAACCTATCAATTGATCGAAGTTTCTCCGGAAGAGCATCCTGTCAGCATGCAGATTTTTGGTTCCGATCCGGCGATTATGGCCGAAGCGGCCCGGATCGTCCAGGAACATGGGGCGGATATCATCGATATCAATATGGGGTGTCCTGTGCCCAAAGTGGTGAAAAACGGCGAAGGAGCCGCTTTACTGCGGAATCTTCCGCTGGCTGCGGCGATTATCGAGGCGGTGGTCCGCAGCGTGCAGGTGCCGGTGACGGTCAAATGCCGATTGGGTTGGGACGCGGAGCATCTGGTCGCCGCGGAACTGGCGAAAATAGCGATGGAATGCGGTGCGGCTGCGGTTACCGTCCATGGAAGGACCCGGGACCAATTTTATCAGGGAAAAGCCGATTGGGAGCAAATTGCCCGGGTTAAGCAGTCCGTGAATATTCCGGTTATCGGCAACGGTGACGTGGAATCGCCGGAATCGGCCCGGCGATTGATGGAGCAAACGGGATGCGACGGCGTGATGATTGGCCGGGCCGCTTTGGGGAAGCCGTGGCTCTTTGCGCAAGTGGGCCACTTTTTAAAGACCGGCCAACAGCTTCCCGAACCGACGCTGGAGGAGCGGTTTGACATTATCAAAAAACATCTACATTTGCAGATCGCTTATGCCGGAGAAGTTCGGGGAGTGAAGGAGATGCGTAAGCACCTGGCATGGTATTTTAAAGGCCTTCCGGGAGCGGCGGCGATGCGGGATTTGGTCAACTCTTTGAGCACCTTGGACCAAGTGGAACGGGCGCTTTCCGATTACGCTAAGGCCTTGAAGGTGCGTTATTAAGGTTGGTGATGGTGTTTGAAACGGATAATCAGCATCAGTCTCGGCAGTTCCAAGCGAGATCATCGTGCTGAAGTGGAATTTCTGGGGGAGCCGGTGATAGTGGAGCGAATCGGGACCAATGGCAGCATCCGTCAGGCCATTGACTTGATTCAATTTTGGGACGGGAAGGTGGATGCCTTTGGGATGGGAGGCATCGATCTTTACCTCTTTGCCGGAAAAAAGCGGTATACCGTAAGAGACGGAGCCCGGATCGCGGCAGCCGCCCAAAAAACGCCCATCGTTGACGGCAGCGGATTGAAAAATACGTTGGAACGGCGGGTTGTCCGCTTTTTAGCTCAGGAGATGCAATATGATCTTTACGGGAAAAAAGTGTTGATGGTTTCGGCCGTGGATCGGTTCGGCATGGCCGAAGCGTTTACCGAGGCTGGATGCAGCATGGTTTTCGGCGATTTGATGTTTGCCCTGGGGGTCCCGATTCCCCTGACCAAATTGGAGAGTTTAAACCGTTTGGCTCGGTGTTTGTTACCGGTGGTGACTCGGCTGCCTTTTGAATTGTTATATCCTACCGGCACCAAACAGGAGTCAACGTCGGAAAAACACAGCCGTTTTTATCATCAGGCAGATGTGATCGCCGGTGATTTCTTATATATCAAGAAGTATTTGCCCGGTGACCTGTCCGGCAAAATCATCCTGACCAATACGGTGACACCTGCGGATATTGAAGAATTGCGGCACAGGCGGGCTAAAATGTTGATCACGACCACGCCGGAGATCGCCGGACGTTCGTTCGGAACCAATGTGATGGAAGCCCTCATCGTTTCGTTTTCGGGAAAACGTCCGGAGGAAATCCAGGAATCCGATTATGAGCGGTTGTTGGATGCATTGGAATTTAAGCCCCGCGTTGTCCATCTGGAACGTTCCGTGGCGAATGTATAAGAAGATGCCCCCTGTCATATGGTTTGGAGAGGGGGTTTTTTAATGGGGAATTTCGGCTTGGTAACTCCTGATTTGCCGGCGGCGGCCTGTTGGAAACGGTGGCCGTGGATACCTCAAGGCTGGCGGTACCGGGAAGGTTTCGCTTTTGCCGGCCGGTTGTCGGGATATTTGGGGGATCAACCGGTGGAAGGGTGGGGTTGGGCTGTGCCCAGGATTCAGGCAAGGGCGGCTCACCGGCTGTGGGAAACGCTTGAAAGGGAATGGGCTGTCAGGCCGGTATCCGTGGTCGGCGTGGAAGGCCTTCCGGTAGACCGTTTCAAAGTTCCGGCACAGGTGGGCCTTAGTGACGGGAAGGCTTTGGAGCTGTTGGTCTTTACCGGTCAGTTTCGGAACATTTTGCGTCATTATGGTATTAATCCTCAGACGGCGGAGATAACTGTCATGTGGGAAGAAGGGAACCTGGGACTGGCCTGTTCCCGGCTGATCGCCCAGCATCTTAGGTTTTTGCGGCTGATTCATCCGGATGCCGGACGGTTGGACCATGCGGCCGCCGTTATAATGGCGGAAACCGGCATCTCTCCCAAGGTTCAACAAGTTCCTCCGGAGCAAGGGCGACACATTGCGATGGTTATCCGCTGCGGTACGATGAAGCGCTATCGAGCGTGGAACTGTCCGCCGAATACTTTGGATTGGGAGTTGTTTGCCGGGCAGTCGGATTGGTTTCGGCGGTTGACGGGAGAAGGTTTTTTTACGGTATGGGGCCCATCGGTTTCTCTGCCTACCAGTCCGGTGTTGGGGGAAGTTCTTATCCGGGCCGTGGCGGGATGGTCGTTGGGACATTGGGTCGGCTGCCAGTTGCGTCTTGAAAGAATTGCCCAGATGAAGCAATATTTGAGCCAACGGAGAATTGCGGCTCTTGCGGAACGGTTTGCTTGACACTGGGGAGGCTTTGGATTATAATGTAACTGTTTAAATAGCACTGGAAATGTCCGGTGCTTACTCTTTAGTGTTCCAGAATATACAGCGCCGATTTCCGAATAATCAAAAATAACGGGACATATATTAACATAGAATTCGGCCTGGAAGGAGCGGGAAAATGGCAAACGAAAAAGAAGTGATGCTAACACTGGACGGGTTGAACAAACTCGAGAAAGAGTTAGAGTATTTGAAGACTGTTCGCCGCCGTGAAGTAGCGGAACGGATTAAACAGGCTCTGGAATTTGGCGATATCAGCGAAAATTCCGAGTATGAAGATGCCAAAAATGAACAAGGGTTTATCGAAGGCCGGATCCTCTCGATTGAGAAGATGTTGAGAAATGCCCGAATTATCGACGAGAGTGAAGCTCAGGCGGGAGTCGTGACGCTTGGCTCTACGGTGAAACTGGTGGAGATTAACGGCGGCGCCGAGGTGGAATACACCATTGTCGGATCGGCTGAAGCGGATCCGATGAAGTTCAAAATTTCCAACGAATCTCCCGTTGGGCGGAGCTTAATGGGGCAAAAACTGGGAAGTATCGTTAATGTGACCGTCCCCATGGGGACCATTCAATACAAAATTATTGATATCAAATAAAGAGTGGGTCGCATCCACTCTCTTTTTCTTCCGACGGTGGATGATCTGCACTTATTCTGTATTTTTTTATCCAATGTTATTTCGGTTTTTGGAGGGCATGGATTGTGATACCGGATATTCAGAGAAACGAACAAATTGAAAACCGTCTGGCCAAGTTGGAAAAGCTTAAAAGCCAGGGAATCAACCCGTACGGGCAGCGATTTGACCGTACCCATATGTTACGGGAGATCGTGGATAAGTTTGAAGAGCTGGAGGGGCAAGTGGTGACAGTTGCCGGTCGGCTGGTGGCCAAACGGGGCCAAGGGAAAGTTTCCTTCACCAATATTGCCGACCAAACCGGGACGCTCCAGTTGTTCGCGAAGATTGACGTTTTGGGCGAGCCCGCTTACCAAAATTATCTGGACTTGGATTTGGGGGACATCATCGGGGTAACCGGCAAAGTTTTCAAGACCCAGCGCGGGGAGATTTCCGTACAGGTCCAAAGTTATCAACTGTTGTCCAAAGCGCTTCGACCGTTGCCCGACAAATGGCACGGACTGACCGATACGGACCTGCGGTACCGCCAGAGGTATTTGGACCTGATCTCCAATCCTGAGGTGAGAGAGGTATTTCTCAAGCGGACCAAGATCATCCGTACTATTCGCCGGATTATGGACGAGATGAACTTTATCGAGGTGGACACGCCCATTCTGAGCGTAATTGCCGGGGGCGGACATGCCAGGCCCTTTGAAACCCACCATAATGCCTTGGATTTGGATTTGACCATGCGGATCGCTTTGGAACTATACCATAAGCGGCTCATCGTCGGCGGTTTTGACCGAGTTTACGAGATTGGCCATTGCTTCCGCAATGAGGGAATTTCCACCCGTCACAATCCGGAATTCACCATGATGGAGCTGTACCAATCCTATGCCGATTACGAAGTGATGATGGAATTGGCGGAAAAGCTTATTTGTGAGACTGCCATGGAAATTTGCGGCACCTTACAGATCGAATATCAAGGAACCAAAATCGACTTAACGCCTCCCTGGCCGCGACTTTCCATGGTAGAAGCCATCAAGAAATATACGGGGATCGACTGGTTCAGCATTAAGACGGATGAAGAAGCCGTTGCTGCGGCACAAAAATTGGGGTTGAAGATCGATCCGAAGGCCACCAAGGGGATGGTTTTGGACGAGATCAGCTCCGAGTTCGTGGAGCCGAATCTGATTCAACCCACCTTCCTGATGGATCATCCTATTGAAATATCGCCGTTGGCTAAACGGAAAGACGACAATCCCGAATTGGCCTACCGGTTCGAACTGTTTATTTATGGCCGGGAAATGGGCAATGCTTTTTCGGAATTGAATGATCCTCTGGATCAACGGCAACGTTTTATTGAACAAGCCAGGGAAAAAGCCAAAGGCAATGAGGAGGCCATGGTTTGGGACGAAGACTTCCTTACCGCTTTGGAATATGGGATGCCGCCCACCGGAGGGATGGGCATCGGTATTGACCGTTTGGTCATGCTGTTGACCGACTCGCCGTCCATCCGGGATGTAATTCTGTTCCCGCTGATGCGTCCCTTGGATAACAAGTAATAATTGAAGAACTGTCCGTTAAGGACAGTTCTTATTTTTTAGTCGATCATGAGACTTGATTTTTTCCGGCGCGCTTGGCGAAAGTGACGGCGGATTCCGCTTTGGCGAGGAGCATCTCGACGGTGGTACCGCTTTCGGGGCAGTTGGCGACGCCGACGGAGATGGTGACCGGAAAGATCCAGTCCCGGGTTTCCCGTTCCACGGCGGAGCGAAGCCGTTCGCCGATCTGATAGGCCTGGCTGGATTCCGTATTGGGAAGAACCACGATAAATTCATCACCGGACAACCACCGGGCGATCAGGTCGTTCTGGCGTAACGAATTGGAAATGACCGTCGCTAAATTGCGGATCATCTCATTTCCCTGCTGATAGCCGAGGTTATTATATTGCTTGAGATTATCGCCGTCGATAAACAAGAGACTGAAGGGCCTTTTGTTGAGGTGGTAATTTTGCAGGGCGTCGGCAATGAACATTTCGGCTGCCCGGTGATTGGGCAAGCCGGAAATTTCGTCATGAAGCGCCAAAAACCGCGTATAGTGCAAAAGGTTCAACGTCTCGCAGACGCGGTCGATCATGTGGTCGATGAGTTGATCCGCCCATTTCGGCAAGCTGGTGGGGGCATTGGGCGTATTGCCGTGGGACAGCCCCAACCGGACGGCTTTGATCAGTTGATGGGCGGAAATGCCTTTTTCATTGTAAGGAATGGTAACGGTGTGGAGCCCGGCGCCCAATACTCCTTGTTTTATGGCGATGCTCCGGAACTGTTTGCGTAAGTCGTTGGCCAGGTTTTCTGCGGAGGCTTTGTCGTACGTGGGCAAAATCAAGATAAATTCATCTCCTCCGGTGCGAAAAGCGGTGGCCGGAGCGGTATCGGAACATGAAACGATGAAGCTCCGCAGCAAATCGGCTAAAATCTTGATGCATCGGTCGCCTGATTGGCGTCCGTAGTTTTCGTTGATATTGGTTAAATGATCAATGTCAGCGGCTATCACCATGCCGGGAGAGCCGTAGGTGAGCAAAGGGGCTGATTCCAACAACTCGAATAAATTCGGCAGTCCGGTGAACGGATCGCGGGTAATGTCGGTTGTAATCATCTTGATTGCCCTTCTTTACGATAATTTCTTTTTGTCAAATATTCCACAATATGTAAAAAAATCCTGCTCAATCCCAAACTTTTTTGGTCAATATAATTGAATAAAGTGGTAAAAGGCTTCGAAATTCCGGGAAATATTAGGAAAAATTGTATTGAAAGTCATTCGCTGATTCAATACAATAAAGGTAGATATGGAAAAAGAGGAGCATCATATTGAAGTAAAATTAGGAAAACAAAAAGGGGGCTCTCTGTCGTGTTTAAAAAAAGCATGGGGTTGTGGATCGTTCTTTTAGTGCTCGCAGTCGCAGTTTCCGGATGTTTTACCAAAGGCGGTACCAGTTTGAAAGTGGGTATGGTGACCGATGCCGGAACCATCGATGACAAATCCTTTAACGAGGGGACTTGGGAAGGGATTCAACGGGCCGGCGAGGAATTGAAGGTGGAGACCAAATATTTGAAACCGAGTGGAACAACGGAAGCCGATTACATGAAAGAAATCGGCAATCTCTATGATGCCGGTTACAAATTCATCGTTTGCCCCGGATTTAAGTTTGAAACGGCCATTTATCAAGCCCAGGATAAGTACAAAGATGCCAAATTCGTATTGATTGACGGCAATCCGCATGCCGGTGACGGTAATCCGGTGGTCAAAGAAAATACGGTTTCTATTTTCTTTGCCGAACATGAATCCGGTTTCATGGCGGGAATTGCCACCGCTTTGCAACTTAAAGAAGGCGAAGTCGGGTTTATCGGAGGTATGGAGATTCCTCCGGTGCAACGATTCAACTGGGGATTCCAACAAGGGATTCAATATGCCAACGCCAATCTGGGCACCAATATCAGCATAAAGGCTGAAAACGTCATTTATCAGGGTTCTTTCGACAATGTTGCTGCCGGACAACAATTGGCGGCCCAAATGTTTGATAAAGGGGTTAAAGCCATCTTCTGCGCAGCCGGCGGCGTCGGCGTCGGAGCTATCAATGAAGCCAAATCCCGGGCCAAAGCCGGACAACAGGTCTGGATTATCGGCGTTGACGTTGACCAGTACAGTGAAGGGATTTATGACGGGGATAAATCCGTTATCCTGACCTCGGCGACGAAAAAGATCGCCCAAGCGGCTTTTGATATGATTCAGGCTGAAAAAGACGGAAATTTCCCGGGCGGCCAAATCTTAACCTTCGATGCAACCAATAACGGCGTCGGCATTCCGGATGAAAACCCGAACTTAAGCGAAGAGGTCCAAGCCCAAACTGCCGAGGTATTCGAGAAATTACAATCCGGCGAAATCAAAGTTTCCAACGAAAGAGGGAATCTCATTAAATAAAATACCTGGCGATTGCCAATTATCTATAAGGACAGCGGATGCTGTCCTTTTGTTTTTTTGGCATGAAAATTCGGGTGGGATAAGGCAGGGATTTTATCGCCGTTGAACTAATATATATAGCAAAAATTCGGCTAATTTGGCAATAAGGGGACGATAGGATGAGTTTTGTAGTTGAA
>JAKOSX010000037.1 GCA_029776595.1 Bacillota bacterium
CCAACACCCCGGAACACGATATCCCTCTCCAACTGCCCGGCCGGATGTTGGCTGAATTCTTGGAATCCATCCTTCTCGTCCTCGGACGTCTGGCCTATCCCGGCGGCCGGACCCGCGATGATTGTATGGCCTTGCGGGCTTTGGTCGATTCCAAGGGAAAACCGGTCATCTCCATTTCTTTGCCCAACCTGGCCAAAAAACAAGCCCACCGGATTCATGACCTGCTCAACGAAAGAATCGATCTCGCCGGTGAATTCAATAGCACCGCGCCTTTAACTTTGGACCGCTTGGAAATCGACATTTGCTACTCGCTGTACCGCTACGTCAAACAAGGATTGCGGATTCAGGCCGAATGCGTCTATTCTGAAAACATCCATTCGGCTTTGGTCCGCCTGACGCTCGATCCCCATGCGTTCCCGGCCAAGAAAGATAAGGAGGCTTCCTTCCCGGATTCCGAGGCTGGTTCTCTTTCCGCCACCATTCCCCATGATATGATTCAACAATATTTGACCCGGGAGTAAAAACAAGAAAAAAACGCCCGCGCAAGAAAACGCTTGCTTCCTGTAACACCTTGGGTTATAGTGGATTAGAGTCGCTATTTTTTTTCTTTGGATTATTGCTTCTATCCTGTTCATGGGTCACGTCGGGGCATAGTGTTGCGGAGGGTTTCGAATGACTAGTACGAAAAAAGACATCGTGAAGGAAGTAGCGGCGCGAACGGGATTTGACATTTCCAGCGTGAAAGAAATCGTCCAAACCATGTTTGATGCCATGTGTGAAGGCCTTTCCGCGGATGGAAATATTGAAATTAGAAATTTTGGTATATTTAAAGTAAAAGAAACTCCGGCCCGCAATGCCCGGAATCCCAAAACCAGTGAAATTATCACGGTTCCTGCCAAAAAACATATCAGCTTCAAGCCCGGCCAATTGATGAAAGAAAAAATCAACGAAAAAAGGGACAATCCCTTTTGAACCCCCTGCCTGCGGGCCGACTGGATGCAGGATGATTCAGCGGCAGGTATCGATGAAAGAAAACGGCTGTAAGCCATTCCCGGCTTGTTGAAAACCATGGAAACCGAAAAGCGGCTGCCCCCCAAAATCCTCAAAGAAATCAAGGAAATTCCGACTATCCCGGACGTGGTGGTCAAGGTCATGCAACTCACCCGGGATCCCAACGCCAGCGCGAAGCAACTGACGATGGCCATCGCCAACGATCCCGGCTTGACCGGCAACCTGTTACGTTTATGCAATTCGGCTTATTACGGCATTCCGCGCGTGGTCTCTTCCCTAAACCAAGCGGTTATGTACTTGGGCTTCCATACCGTCCGGAATCTGGTGCTGACCTGTTCCGTCAGCCGTTTCTTCAACCCCCAAAAGAGGATCTACGGGTATGTGAAAGGCGGACTTTGGTATCACTCGGTCGCCAGCGCTATGGCCAGCGAGCAGGTCTGCAAACTGACTCATAACAACCTGCGGGATTCCGCCTTCACCGCCGGCCTCCTCCACGATATCGGACAACTGATTATGGGCACCTCCATCAAGGACACGGCCGAAACGATCGTTGATTTAATGAAAAACGGTGGACTGACCGAACTGGATGCGGAAGAGGAAGCGGTGGGATTCTCGCATGTGGAACTGGGCGCCGTGCTGGCCGACCAGTGGAATTTTCCCGTCGAACTGATTCAGGCCATCCGCTATCATCACCATCCCGACCAGGC
>JAKOSX010000038.1 GCA_029776595.1 Bacillota bacterium
AAACATAAGGAAGATTCAGCATGAAATGGATCCGATTGATTTTACCCGGTTTATTCGTGTTGGCGGTCTCCGCTGCCGGGTTGGCCGGGGAAACGGGCAACGCCCAATCTGAACCTACGGTGATCGTTTCCGATGTGGCAGGCACTGAAAGCAGGATGTTGCCTGCCAATATCGACGTGTGGTCGTTGGATTGGTCGCCGGACGGGAAAGCGGTGGTTTTTTCAGGTAAAATGCAGGGTGAACCTGCGTCGAAGATGCGCATTTGGTATTGGCAGTTGGAACCGGCTCAAACTCCGAAGTTGTTAACCAATACGGAAGGATTGATCGACAGTTCTCCCCGTTGGTCTCCGGACGGCAGCCAGCTGGTGATGACGCGTCGGACGTTCAATAATACCAGTAATATAATTTCGTCCATTTGGCTGAAAGATATCCAAAGCGGTGCCGGACGGCAACTGACGGCCGGGCCGCAGGACCGGGATCCGGCCTGGTCTCCGGATGGCAGTCAAATCGTATTTACCCGGGATCAAGGGCCTTATCAATCACGGTTGATGATCGTCGGGGTGAACGACAAAGAAGTCAGGATGTTGGCCGGAAACGGCCAGGAAATACTGCAGACGCCCTGGTGGGGCGTTGACGGGAAAATCTATTATACGCGTTTTATTCCCCGCCCCAAAAGCGTGACGGTGAACGGACAAACTTATCAAGTGATGGATTATGGGCCGGGAAGTATTTGGGCCATCGATCCGGTGAGCCAAACGACTGAGCCGGTGGTGCAGGACCGTTACGACAACCGGTTGCCGGTGTTGTCGCCGGATGGCACGAAACTGGCTTTCGTTTCGGATCGGTGCATTTCCAAAGAAGGAAACGGCAAGTTTGACCGGGGCAGCCTTTATATCAAAGACATGGCCACCGGCCAAGTGACCTATGTCGTCAATAAAGTGGGCCTCAACGGCGGCTCTTTAAGCTGGAGCCCGGACGGGAAAAAACTGGCGTTCTTTACGTTCCGGAGCATCCGTCCGGCGATATGGGTGATCAATGTGCCGTGAAGGTGTTGAGTGAAGACAAAAATTATAAAAAATGAAACAAAACCCGCTGCGGCGGGTTTGAGTTTTTTGATAAATTTTTTATCTGTGAAAATTTGGGATCGGTTTAGAAGGGTGAGTTTTAACCGCTCCGGTCGGGAAATGCCCGGAATTTTGCCTGAATGAGTTTTCGATTAGCAGGAAAACTAAAATAAGTAGAGAAATAAACCCAAATAGACTTTTTAATAGGCTTTTTTTATGTTATAATTTTTTTCTTGAGTTTATGATTTTAGGTTAAATCGGTAAATTTGTTATTCATTACCGGTTTTCAGGGGGGAGATCGGGGGAAACCACGATTGTCCCTTGTTTGAGTTTAATGAGGTGATTGTGTGTTTCAGCCGATTCAATCCAGCACGATAGTGCAACAGATCATCGATAAAATTACCCAGTCATTGATTAAGGGAGAACTCAAGCCGGGCGACCGGTTGCCTCCGGAACCGGAGTTGGCAGTCCAGCTGGGAGTGAGCCGTACGTCGTTGCGGGAAGCCCTGAAGACATTAGGCGGACTTGGGGTACTGGTGGCCAAGAAGCGGGGAGGAACCTTCGTTGCAACGTCGGCTTCCCAGTTTATGCTGGATCCGTTGATTTTTGGATTAATTATCGAGAAGGGGTCCAAAGATGAGTTGTTCGAACTCCGGGTCCTGTTAGAAGTGGACTCCGTCGAACTGGTGATTAAGAAAGCCACTCAGGCCGAGCTGAATATATTGGCGAAGGAATTGGATGAATTTGAACAAAAGATGGCCGAAGGCGATCTGGAGCTGTTGGGAGAGTTGGATTTCCAATTTCACCTCCGGTTGCTGGAATTGACCAAAAACCCCACGTTTATTCGGATCGTTAAGATGGTGATGCATCTCTTTGCCTATCCCATTAAAAAGACGGTGCAGCAGGTCGGGCCGGAATATGTTCTCGAAAATCACCGGGCGTTGTTCCGGGCTATTTGTGACCGGGATTTGCTCCGGGCGAAGGAGCATATCGTCAAATCTTTCGAAACGTCCCGGGAATACTTATAATAGAAGCCCGCGGTTTTGCGGAAGTTGTGTAATGACGGCAGCAGCGAAAAAGGAGGCGTAAATGCCTCCTTCGGTTTTTATCTGCGGTATTTTTCGCTTTGATATTTACAACTGGGATTCCAGAATATCCATTCTTGCAAACCTGCGTCGTTGACGGCTTTGATCTGGGCCTGAATCTGAGCCCGGCCGTAAGGGTTGCCCAGGCTGAAGTCCTGAAGCCAGGGACGCAACTGGGTGGTTGTAATGCCGGCCTCTTCCAACCGTTTTTTGGCGTCGACAAGACTGCGGTAAACCGTTTCATACGGTTGCAGATCGGGATTTTTCAGGCCGAAATTTCCCGGAATGTAGTGGGAGGGATAGACCATCGGGCATACGATATCCACGCTCTCGGCAATTTTCTCGAAACGTTGCCCGATGCCCAGATCTGCGTCAGCGCTGGTGGTTAGACCGAAAATGTCCGCGGAGACCGGAACCTGGTAAGGTTCCAATTTCTTTCGGGTATATTGGAGAAATTCTTTGATGACGTCTTCGGGGGCCTGACCGTTGTCAAAAGGGTAAACGCAGTCTTTCACATTGCCGTCGCTGGTGAAACGGACATAATCATATTGAATCTCCTGGAAGCCCAAAGCGATGGCTTCTTTGGAGATATCTACGATATAATCCCAGTATTCTTTATTATAGGGATCGACCCAGTGGAGTCCTTTGCGGTCGGTCCACAAGCCACCGTTTTTATTTTTAACTGCCCATTCCGGTTTTTGATTGGCCATAAAGGGATCTTTGAAGACGACGATCCGGGCAATGGGATAGATTCGATTTTCTTTCAATACAGAAAACATCTTTTGGGGATCGCGGATTTTACGTTCAAACGCCTTCACTTGATTGACCAGCGGAACGGATGAACTGTAGCTCAAAGTTCCGGTATCGTCTTTCACGTCGATGACCAGGGCATTGACTTCGGTTTCATTGATAAATTGAACAATCCGGGGAAACCATTTTTCCGAACCTGCCACCCATCCGGTGGCATACACGCCTTTCACATGTTCCGGTTTGTCCCAGGGAACTTTGGCAATGGCCGGTTCAGTTTCAGTTGCGGCCGGTGTCGGGTGAGAAGACGGCTCGGTAATGGCTTTTTGCGGAGGAAGGGCGGGTTGGGCCACGGCGGTTTCTTGGGAAGAATGTTTGGCGTTTGGCGCTTTGGCATAGATGATCCATGCGAATAAAACGATAAACGGAAGGGGAATAAGCAGCCAATGTTTTTTCATAATAAATAATCACCCTATATCTTGAAGTTCTTCCTTTTATTCGCTTATAAAAAAGAATTTCCTTTATTGAAATAAAGGAAAAACGCAGTTTTAAAGGTTTTTTAATGATTGTCTCAATGGACGGGCGTTCATTTTTTCCTTGCCGGAGGATGACGGAAAGCCTTATAATTAAGACGCTAATGCAGTTTGATGGGTGGGAGGGTCAAACCACTGAAAAAGATTTTAATTGTGTATACCAACAGCGGTGCCGGCCATCGGCGGGCCGCGGAGGCCTTGTATCGGGTGGTTGGGGAGATTTTTCCCGCAGCGGCTGCCAAGATCGTTGATACGTTGGACTATGCAACCCCTCTTTTTAGGAGAACGTATCCTCAGACATATCTGACCATGGTGAACCGTTTTCCCTGGTTGTGGGGATGGATGTACCATCTGACCGATATGAGGGTTGTGGACCGGGTTTCCCGGTATTTTCGCCGGATCGTCAACGGCTGGCATTGTAGGGCTTTTGAAGAATTGGTCTTGACGGAAAAACCGGATGTGGTGATAACCACCCATTTCCTTCCCAATGAAATCATTTCTCATTTAAAGAAAGAACAGCGGATTTGTCCGGTTCTGGTCACATGCATCACTGATTTCTATCCGCATGCCATGTGGCTGGATTCTGGCGTTGATCTTTATATTACGCCGGATGTTACATTGACGCCGGATTTAAACCGGCTCGGAATCCCATCTGAAAAAATCCGGCCTTTGGGAATCCCCATCGATCCGGTGTTTGCCGCGAAACCCGATCGGGCCGAACTCTTGGCCCGCCTTGGTTTGTTGCCGGACCGCTTTACCGTGCTGATCACCAGCGGCGGCTTTGGTGTAGGGCCGGTTGAAGAGCTGGTGGAGGAGGTTTTAAAGATCGCCCGCCCATATCAGTTGTTGGTGGTTTGCGGTAATAATCCGCAACTGCAGGCAGCCGTCTCCCGGCGGGTGAACGGAACGCCTCATCATGTCCGGGTTTACGGATTTGTCGACAACATGCATGAATTGATGGAAACCGCGGATGTTATCATTACCAAATCCGGAGGGCTGACGACGACGGAAGCCATGGCCAAACAGTTGCCGATGATCGTCCTATATCCCATTCCCGGCCAGGAATTGAGCAATTGTCGATTTATTGTCGGCCAGGGGGCGGGATGGCAGGTTCAAAACCCGAGAGAAGCCCGGGAGCAAATCGAAAACTTAATGGAACATCCCGAACAGCTTCGGGCGGTGAAGGAAAATGCGGGACGGTTGGGCCGGCCTCAGGCAGCCCGGGAAATATTGAAGTATATTGCTGAACGTTGGGGGTTAGGGGGAGAATATGGAACTCGATAAAGTGATTGCCCGGTTGAACGAACTCTATCACCGGTCGAAGGTTTCTCCGTTGTCAGAGGAAGAACTGGAGGAGCGGGACAGGCTGCGCCGGGTTTACTTGGATGCCATCCGGGGACAGGTAAAAGCGCAATTGGATCGGATAAAAATTGTCGATGTGAAAGACGTTGATGATCATGAGCACCAGGAAGGCTGTAGCTGCGGATGCGGCCACGGTCACCATCATCATTAAATCTTTTGACGGGAGGTTGGAACTTTTGGCGGTATAGTCCGTTTAATAAATAATACAACCTCCTCCTTTTGATATATACGGCTTGCCAAAATACCGCTTAAAAAGCGGTATTTTTGGTAAAGTGGCCGGAGTGGATGGTTACCGAAAACGATTGAAGGGTTTCGCCCGAAGCGTCATACGTAAATTGGGCTCGGACGGCCTTCCCTTGAAGGATATGGACAAGCCAGTAGCGGGTATCGGGCCACATGGCATCAAAGGGGAGCCGGTCGGTGGGAACCCAGACGGGTTTGATTTCTGCGGATTCACGGAGTTCGCCTTCCCAACGGGAGGTGGTAAACAAATGAAGTATGAGGTTGCTGGTGAGTTCGTCGGCGAAGAAAAAGGTAATGTGGCCGACAGGGATTAAATGCTTCGGGTCCGCTTGGATACCGGTTTCTTCGTAAAGTTCCCGGGCAGCGGCATCCCGGAGGGTTTCGCCGGGTAGTACTTTACCGCCGATGGTGGTCAATTTGTCCCGGCCGAAACCGGACTTTTTCCAACCCAGCAATATGTGACGGTTTTCAGGGTGAATCAGGATGACGTTGGCTGCGGTAATCATCAGTCTCTCCTCTGGAAAAGCGAGTCCGGACCGGAAGTCAGCGTCTGGTAGAGCAAGGTGGGAGGTTCCTCTCGGACGACGGAAGCCGTCAATCCCAAATCCGCGATAAGTTTTTCCAGTTCGGACTGGTGAAATTTAGCTTCTTCGAGAGTGGCTGCGGTTTTTTCCAGCTCCACCAGAAGAGGCCAGCGTAAAATCGGACAATGCATCAGTTTCAGGTGAATTTGGAGGGGTTCGTAAAAGCCGGAACGGTTGTTTCCGCTGAATTCCATAAAGGGACGATGATTGAGACGGATCAGTTCATCGATGACCGCTGCCGTATCGGCATGGTGCGGTTTTCCGCCCAGTAAGCGGAGGATATGGCTGTCAGCGATTCCACAGGTGATCTCTTCATCGAGTTCTTCGCGGATGTTCGCAAAATTCCCTTGGTCCGGTCCTTTCCAGCCGAGGAAGGTTTGGGTTATTCCATTACTCCGCCGGATGACGCCGATGCGGAGGCCTTGGTCTTTTAGAAACAGGAAATGCCCATAATAAATGGTTGTCCACGAATTTTCCCGGATAAGGGATTCTTTCAGGAAAGGGATGGCGGCGAAAGCCTCCTCGACCGTTGGAAATTGGACGCGCGTTTCGACTTCAAGTGAGATTCCGGCCATGATATACTCCTTGGAAATATAGTTTACTTAAATATTGTAATGGATTCCATCGCCGGATTCCAGGAGAAATTCTTCCGGCTGACAGTTTGGGAGAGATATCTTTTAATATGAACAAAACAGGGGGAAGAACATGCAATGCGGTAAGTGCGGGGCCTTATTCGAAGGGGACGGCCCATTTTGCCCGAACTGCCGGCCGGTAGTCAGGGTGCTCACTCCGGAAGAGCGGGAAAGTTTTAAGGGAATAACGATAGAAGATACGGAATTTCGAAGTCACGGCGGGCAAAACCGTTCGGAAACGGGACGGCGCGTTTATATGAAGCGGATTCATCTGGGAACCGGAAGCCTTCTGGAGCGTATTGCTTGGGGTCTGGTTATCGTCGGCCTGATCATGGTGGCTTTGCCTCTGTTATTTTTTATTTTGGGAGCGGTCTTCCTGGGTTGGATGTTATCCCGTGCGTTCAGAAGGTATCGTTGAATTTTAGGATAAAAGATAAACCGTCCGGTGTTCCGGACGGTTTTCGTTGTGTTCTTTTATAACGTTTTAAGAATATCCCGGACTTGTGCTCCCATTTCTTTGGTTCCGACCAAACGGCATCCCGGAAATGCAATATCCGGGGTGCGGTAACCTTCTTCCAATACCCGGCGGACGGCGGTTTCAACCTGATCGGCTGCCTCGTTCATATTGAAACTGAAACGGAGCATCAATGCAACGCTGAGAATGGTGGCTAACGGATTGGCTTTGTTTTGGCCGGCAATATCCGGCGCGGAACCGTGAGCCGGTTCGTACAACGCTACGTTTCCTCCCAAGCTGGCCGATGCCAGCATTCCGAGGGAACCGCCGAGCATGGAAGCCTGATCGGTCAAGATGTCTCCGAACATGTTTTCAGTGACGATGACGTCGAACTGTTTCGGCCAACGTACCAGTTGCATCGCACAATTATCGACATACATATGGGTTAAGGTCACATCCGGATAGTCGGCGGCGACGGCTGTTACTGTTTCCCGCCATAACCTGGAACTCTCGAGGACGTTGGCTTTATCGACGGAAGTCAGACGTTTGCTTCGTTTTTGAGCGGCTTCAAAAGCCAGGCGGGCAATGCGTTCGATCTCCCGGGTGGTATAGACCAAGGTATCGACGGCTTCGTAGCCACCATCTGCCAACGGACGCCGTTCTTTGGGCCCGAAATACAGCCCGCCGGTGAGTTCCCGGAAGGTTAAAATGTTGACGCCCTGAATCACTTCGGGTTTTAGGGTGGAGCTGTCGATGAGACAGTCATAGACGGTCACCGGGCGAAGATTGGCATAAAGCCCCAGTTCTTTGCGGAGGGGCAGCAATGCGGCCCGTTCTGGCCGAAGTTCCGGAGGCAGTTGGTCCATGGCCGGGCTACCTACGGCTCCCAGGAGAACCGCATGGGAACTTTTGCAAAGGTCCAATGTTTCCTGGGGCAGGGGATGGCCGTATTTTTGATAGGCATCTTCGCTGATGAGGCCATGGGTAAATTCGAACGGAGTGTTAAATTTTTCGGCGATAATCTCCAGCACGGCAACGGCTTCGGGCACAATCTCCCGCCCGATGCCGTCTCCGGGCAATACGGCGATTTTATACATGAAGGGCTCCTTTCTTCTATCGAAAGTTTCCTTTTTTGGGTTCACAGTGCACAGTATAATTCTGGTGTGGGGTTCGAGGTCCTGGGTTCTGGGTTATGGGTGTTGGAAGGAACGCGCGGCGTTCCTACGGCGACCTAGTACCTAGCACCCAGTATCCTAAATTATTGCATATTCATCTTCTTTTTCACATACTCGATCAAGCCGCCGGATTGAATTAATTCCTGCATAAACGGGGGGAAGGGGGCGGCTTGATAGGTTTGGCCGGTGGTCAGGTCAGTGATTTGACCGTTGGATAAATTGACCTGGATTTCATGGCCTTCGGCAATGGTGCTGCTGGCTTCGGGAGATTCCAAAATGGGCAGGCCGATATTGATGGCATTTCGGTAGAATATCCGGGCAAAGGAAGCGGCGATGACGCAGCTTACCCCGGCAGCTTTAATGGCAATCGGCGCATGTTCCCGGGAGCTGCCGCACCCGAAGTTTTTGCCGGCGACGATGATATCGCCGGGCTGTACTTTTCCGGCAAAGGTGGGATCCGCATCTTCCATACAATGCAAAGCCAATTCCTTGGGCTCACTGGTATTTAAATATCGCGCCGGAATAATCAGATCCGTATCCACATCGTTTCCAAAGCGCCATACTTTCCCTTTCAGTTGACTCATTGTACACCGACCTCCTCTGGTCCTGCAATTTTACCGAGAATGGCCGAAGCAGCGGTAACAGCCGGCCCGGCCAGATAGACTTCGCTTTCAGGGTGGCCCATCCGCCCGACAAAGTTGCGGTTGGTGGTGGCGATGGCCCGTTCGCCTTTGGCCAGGATCCCCATATGTCCGCCCAGGCAAGGTCCGCAGGTCGGCGTGGAGATGGCGGCGCCGGCATCGAGGAAGATATCGAAAAGCCCTTCGTGCATGGCTTGTCGCCAAACAGCCTGAGTGCCGGGGATGATGATCAGGCGGACGTTAGGATTGACTTTTTTGCCTTTAAGGACATATGCCGCTTCCCGCAAGTCTTCAATCCGGCCGTTGGTGCAGGAACCGATGATGGCCTGGTCGATGGATACATGGCCGCATTGGGAAAGAGGACGGGTATTCTCCGGCAGGTGCGGGAAGGCCACTTGGGGCTCCAGCTTGGAAACGTCCCACTCGTAGGTTTGGACATATTTGGCATCCGGATCGCTTTGATAGACAGTGAAATTGCGTTTGTCACGGCCTTTCACATATTCCAGCGTCTTTTCGTCAACGGCAAAAATGCCGTTTTTACCGCCGGCTTCAATAGCCA
Source organism: Bacillota bacterium (assembly GCA_029776595.1). Taxonomy (GTDB): domain Bacteria; phylum Bacillota; class UBA4882; order UBA8346; family UBA8346; genus JAKOSX01. The sequence continues at coordinate 9,080 of JAKOSX010000038.1, forward strand.
TGTTGGCCATGGTGAAACGCCCGTCCATCGAAAGTTCGGCAACGGCTTCCCCGGTGAATTCCATGGAGCGGTACAATGCGCCGTCGACTCCGATTTGTCCGATGGTGTAGAGAATCAGATCTTTTCCGCCTACCCAACGGGGAAGTTTTCCGTAATAAATGAATTTGATGCTTTCCGGCACTTTGAACCAGGCTTCTCCGGAAGCCATGGCGGCTGCCATGTCGGTGCTTCCGATACCGGTGGAGAAAGCACCCAGTGCGCCGTAAGTGCACGTATGGGAGTCAGCGCCGATGACCAGATCGCCGGGGAGGACTAAGCCTTTCTCCGGCAACAGACAATGTTCGACGCCCATTTCGCCGACTTCAAAATAGTTGACAATACCGTATTTACGCGCAAATTCGCGAAGAATTTTGGCCTGTTCGGCAGATTTGATATCTTTATTCGGAGTGAAATGGTCTGGGACCAATGCGATTTTTTCGTTGTCAAAGACCCGGTCGACTCCGATTTTGGCGAATTCTTTGATGGCAACCGGCGCGGTGATATCGTTGCCCAGAACCATGTCCACTTTAGCGCTGATTAATTCCCCCGGTTCGACCCCTGTCTTTCCGGCGTGGGCTGCCAGGATTTTTTCCGTCATCGTTAAGCCCATTTCAATCACCTCGTCTGATATTTTTGAATGTCTCTAAAACTTTCATCGACATATGTGTATGCAATAATAATTGGAAAGAAAATACCAGGAATCCTCTAATAAATTGGTATTATTGTCAGACATATAAATATATTTGAATTAAAAAATATTATATACGCCGTTTTGGAAAAGATCAAGCAAAAATTTGAATGAAAGGGAAGCATGGCGTACCGAATCGATGACAAAATCTTGGATCAGGCTGTTTTGGGAGGATATTCATAGGGGATATCGAAGTAATGTTAAATTATAACAGCATTAGTTTATGTAATTCATGATGGGGGTGACAGGCGTGATCCAGTTTCAAGGGGTAACGAAGATATATAATAATGGCGTGACTGCCTTGCAAAATATCAATATTGAAATCGAAAAAGGCGAATTTGCTTTCTTGGTGGGGCCCAGCGGCGCCGGGAAGTCCACCTTTATGAAACTGATTATTCGCAAAGAGTTTCCCACCAGCGGACAGGTACTGGTGGGCCATAAAAATATTGCGAAAATGAAAGCGGGAGAGGTTTCTCTGTTGCGGAGGAATGTCGGGTTTATCTTTCAAGATTTTAAATTGCTGCCACATAAAACCGTATTTGAAAACGTTTCCTTCGCTCTGGAAGTCATCGAGGCTTCAAAGCGTGAAATCAACAGGCAGGTTCCTGCGGTGCTGGAATTGGTGGGGTTGAAAGATAAGGCCAACATCTTCCCGTCGGAATTGTCCGGCGGCGAACAACAGCGGGTTTCGTTGGCCCGGGCTATCGTAAATCGGCCCCATTTATTGTTGGCCGATGAACCCACCGGCAATTTGGATCCGGAGACTTCTTGGGGACTTATGGACCTGCTGCTGGAGATCAACAAGCGGGGGACCACCGTGATCATGTCAACCCACAATAAGAACATTGTCGATAAATTGCGGCGGCGGGTCATTGCGCTCGACGGCGGCCGGATGGTTCGCGATGAGCAAAAGGGAGGTTACGGATTTGAAGATTAAAACGTTTTGGTATTTCACCAAAGAGGCATCAACAGGTTTGGTCCGTAACGGTTTGATGACCTTGACTGCTGTGATCACCATCACGCTGGCATTAATCATCTTGGGCAGTTTCTATATTGTCGTCACCAATGTGAACCATTTTACCGAAATGGCCAAAGGCGTCCTGGAAATCCGGGTATATTTGAAGGAAGGCGCCGATGCGGTTTCTCTGCAAAACCGGATGCTGGCTTTTGACGGCGTTAAAGAAGTGAAGTTTGTGTCGAAAACCGAGGCAGCCAATTGGCTCGGAAAAACGTTGGGCATCAATGAACTCCGTAATTATTTGGCAACGGACAATCCCTTGCCGGATATGATCAATATTAAACTGGAAGATAATGTGGAATTAAAGGAACTTACCGCCAGGTTGGAATCTTTGCCCGGTATTGACGAGGTTGAATACGGGAAGGATTTTGTCGAGTCCATGTTATTGGTGATTCAGGTGATCTGGATTATCGGCATAAGTCTCATTGCCATCGTCGGCCTGGTCGTTTTATATATTATCGTGA
>JAKOSX010000039.1 GCA_029776595.1 Bacillota bacterium
TCATGGAAATATCGGACCAGATCGTCGAGCGTCCCGTCAAATTCCCCTTTTTCCAGCAACTGCCGATGGCTTTCCACGATGGGCGAACCGTAACAGTCCGTCCCGGATATAAAGATCACATTGTCTTTTCCGATGCGGTCCCGTAAAAAACGGGCAAAAGTATCCGCATGTACAAATACGCCGCCGATATGCCCAAGATGAAGGTCTTTATTCCCATAAGGCATCCCGCCGGTAATCACGGCCCGCTTGGGAAATCGTGGCCTGATTGTGTCGGTATGCGAAGGGTTGATTACTTTTCGATCCTCATCGTTCATGATACATCCTCCCCATGTCGTCATTCCAATGATTAAACCCATATAAAAAAGCCCCCGTCTCCCAGGATATGATCCTGGGGACGAGAGCTTAAATCCCGTGGTGCCCCCCAATTTGCCGATGCTTTGCAGCATCCGCCTTCACCAAGGTACGGTATTTCCAACGGACGAAATACGTATACCCTTGCGCGTTAACGGGCGCACCCGTTACAGCCTAAACCATGGAAAATCGGATCCGGACGGTCTCGGTGCAAAGCTCAGGAGCCTGTTCAACCAGTTCTTTTGCCCCCTTCTCAGCTCCCGGGGTTCTCTGTACAAAAAGCGGCCTGGTTTACTATCCTCCGTCATCACGGTCACAAATATAACATGAATTACCATTTATTATATCAGGCTTCGCCTGAAAGTAAAGTCGAAATCATCAAATTCATTCCGAATCCCTTGAAGAAGGGCTTTCAATTATTTTCTTCAAGCCAAATCAAATTATTCGCATAGTCCACCTTCACGACTCGGTAAATCCGTTCATCGTCATAAAGATACGGGCCTGTACTCCTTTTTAAACTGCAATTCCAATAATACGGAAGATCGCCGATGAACTTCATCCCCAATTCATCCTGCTCAATATAGGTTAAAGCCAATCCCGGATCCATATCATATGGAAGCGAATCCACTCGAAACAGCCATTCACTTCCAGACGATTCCGTCACGGAACCATCCCCTTTCATTGACCGGCTTACGGCTTAAGGGGCCGCCGAAAGCGGCCCGTTTCATTTAAAGTATATTCCCTTTTTCCCCGATATAACCGTCAATGCCAGCTTTTATAGCCTTTAGAACGGCTGACTTTCGGGAAAATATCGTGTTTCGTCACCACATCCACCAGCGCCCATTCAGAGACTCTGACCAGGATATGGGCGACGGTCTTTTGGATAATCTCTCCTTTTTTATCATGGCAGGCAGGCTTCAGTGAAAAGTCGACCTCCAGATCGAGCAGATGATTTTGGACCTCGGCAAACGGATTGGGTTCGACCCCCGGAATGTCCACGGTCAACATGAATGGGACATCTTCGGTGGCATGCCGCACCACATTGTAGGGATCCACGTAGATAATCTGTTTATGAATGATTCCTTGCTTTACGACTTTGTTTTTGAACAAATGGTCGGTGGTATCCCGGAGTTCGGCATCGACTTTGATGATTTTAATCGCATCGATATCCGCTTTATTTTCCAATACCAATTGACCGACGGCTTCACCGACCACTTTCAAGGTTTTGATCCGTTGCGTCTCAACACGCGCATGTTGATGACTGGAAATCGGAATATGGCTGGTGCCCATTGTCATTCCCCCCTCTAGAGTTCTTCGATCCAGTGTATTGCATTGGGTTTCAAAATGAACACCTTCATTTCGTATATTGTTTTATTCAAAAAAACTTTTGTTTCTGTCTCCGTTCGTGGTAGACGGGGTTTTAAGGAATTTAAAGGAAGTTGTTGTAATTTATAGAAAATTAAAATTAAACACCTACAGATCGGAGGACGCCATGAAGGATCTTTACAAGGATTTTGAAGAACGATGGGGCATCTCCATTTTGGAAACCATTGTGAACCAATCGGATTCCCAATTGGCATTTCTTGATACAGACTTCAATTTCATCTATGTCAACGACGCATATGCACTGGGCTCGGGTTATTCCAAAGAAGAACTCATTGGGCGAAATCACTTCGACCTTTTCCCGGACAGCGAAAATCAGGAAATATTCATCAAAACCCGGGACAGCGGCAAGGCCGTCACCTACCGCGCCAAACCTTTCATCTATAAGTATCAACCTTGGCGGGAAACCACCTATTGGAACTGGACCTTAACTCCTGTGAAAAACGCTACCAACCAGGTCATCGGGCTCATTCTTTACCTGAGAGAAGCCACGGCCGAGGTTAAATTGAGCCATGCCCTGGAAGCGGCCATGAATTTAACCCAGCAGCAGGAAGCTCTCTTAAGAACCGTGCTGGACCAACTGCCCTTGGGCGTGGTCATCGGTACGGCTCCGTCAGGAGAGATCATCCTCAGCAACCGCATGAGCCAGGAGATTTGGAAAGAACCCGTCACCAGTTTTAAAGAACTCAAAGGATTTCATGTGGACGGCACCCCGTACGCGGACGACGAATGGCCGCTGTACCGTTCCATTTTTCACGAGGAAACGGTCCGGGAGGAAATCATCCATATCCAATGCCGTGACGGCTCCTATACGGTGATCGAAGCCAATTCCGCACCGATTCGGGACACGTCCGGCAAAATCATCGCCGGCGTTGTCGTGTTTGACGATGTCTCCGAACGGATGAAACAAAATTTGGAAAAGATGCAACAATACGAAGTTTTAGGCAATCTGGCCGGTGGAATCGCCCACGACTTTAATAACTTTTTGACCAGCATTTTATCCAACGTGCAACTGGCCCAGTTAAAACTGGCCCGGGGCATCGATATCGGCTGCCTGTTTACACGTATCGAAAATACGATAGCCGCCGCATCCAACCTTACCCGCCAATTGCTGACTTTCTCCAAAGGAGGTGCACCCATTCTTAAACCCACCTCTCTGAAAGAAGTGTTAATCGACACTGCCGACTTCGTACTGCGCGGTTCCAAAAGCAAATGGAGTTATGTGATTGCCGATGATCTATGGCCAGCCAACGTGGATGCCGGACAGATCAGCCAAGTCATCAGCAATTTCTTTCTCAATGCCGATCAAGCCATGCCCGACGGAGGCACCATCCAGTTTACCGCCACCAATACCGTGGTTCAACCCGAAAACCTGCTCAATCTGAAACCGGGCCGATATATCAAGATTCAGATCAAAGACCATGGCGTGGGTATACCCAAAGAATGCCTTAATAAAATATTCGACCCGTATTATACCACCAAAAAAAACGGCAACGGACTCGGCTTATTTATGGCCCTGTCGATTATCTCCAAACACCAGGGGCATATCTCCGTCGAATCCGTTGTCAATCAAGGAACAACCTTTCATATTTATCTTCCGGCGGCGGACGAATTAATACCTCCGCCGCGTCCCACCGCTTTACGGCGCTTAAAAGGCAAAGGCCGTATCTTAATCATGGACGATGTGCCGACCATCCTCCAGGCCACATCCGAAATGCTGGAGACCATCGGTTATGAGGTGAAAACCGCCAGAGACGGGGAAGAAGCCGTCACGCTATACCAGGAATATAAAAAAATGGGCAA